>NZ_JBVHQM010000015.1:0-222009 GCF_055567415.1 Streptomyces sp. NPDC026575 | reverse complement strand
CGTGGCTGAACTTCTACAACACTCGACGCCGACACACCGCGCTCGCAGGACAGCCCCCGATCAGCCGACTGTCACCAAGGTCATGACTGAGTACACCTAGGGCCTGTCCGCCCCGGATGCCCCGGACACTCCTGGCGACGGTCGACGACCCGGGAGGCGTTTTGCGCTCTACGGGCTCAGCGCCAGGACGATGTAGGCGGCCAGCAGCGTGAGGTGCACACCGCCCTGGAGCGGAGTGGCGCGGCCGGGGACCACCGTCAGGGTGCCGACCGTCACGGTCAGCGCGAGCAGCACCAGATGGCTGGCGCCCAGGCCCAGGACCAGCGGCCCCGGCAGCCGGGCCGTGGCGAGGGCGACCGCGGGGATGGTCAGGCCGATGCTGGCCATCGCCGAGCCCAGGCCCAGGTTCAGGCTCGTCTGGACGCGGTCGCGGCGGGCCGCGCGGACCGCCGCGATGGTCTCCGGCAGCAGCACCAGCAGCGCGATGACGATGCCCACGACCGACGCCGGCAGCCCGGCGGCGATCACCGCGGACTCGATGGTCGGCGACACCGCCTTCGCCAGCCCGACCACCGAGATCAGCGCCAGCGCCAGCAGCCCCAGGCTCGTCCACGCCGCCCGCGCCGACGGCGGGTGGGCGTGCTCCTCGGTGTCGATCACCTGGCCGGACGAGGTCACCGGCAGGAAGTAGTCCCGGTGCCGGACGGTCTGGGTCGCCACGAACAGCCCGTAGAGGATCAGTGCGGACAGCGCGGCGAAGACCAGCTGCGGAGTGGAGAACTGCGGGCCCGGAGCGCTGGTGGTGAACGTCGGCAGCGCCAGGCTCAGCCCGGCCACCGTCGCGACCGTCGCCAGCGCCGCGCCGGTGCCCTCGGCGTTGAAGACGGCCACCCTCCGTTTGAGCGAGGCGACCAGCAAGGACAGCCCGACGATGCCGTTGCAGGTGATCATCACCGCCGCGAAGACGGTGTCCCGGGCGAGCGTCGCGCTCTTCTCGCCGCCGTCGGCCATCAGTGTGACGATCAGTGCCACCTCGATGATGGTCACCGCGACGGCGAGCACCAGCGACCCGAACGGCTCACCCACGCGGAGTGCGATCACCTCGGCGTGGTGCACCGCGGCCAGCACCGCCGCGGCCAGGAAGCACGACACCAGGGCGACCACACCGCCCGGCAGCGACCGCCCCCAGGTCAGGATCAGCAGGGCCACCGCCAGCACCGGCAGCACATCGCTCCAGTGCTGGGCGGTCGAACGGAGGCCGGCGATCATGCTGTCGAGCCTGGCAGATCAGCGGGTCGGCCGCCCGTCCGCTCGGCCGGTCGGCCGTACCCAGGCCGCCCGGGGGTGGCTCGGCCTCAGGCCGCGGCCCGGTGGCTCTTCGCCTCGGCGGGCGTGGTCGCGGCCTTGGTGACGTCGGCGACCAGCTCGACCACGTCCGGCCCGTATGCCTGCGAGTTGACCACCTTCAGCAGCAGGCAGAACTGGCCGTCGACGCCGTGCTTACGGGCCAGCCGGGTCCGGTTGCGCACCAGGTGGCGGACCGCGGCCCGGTGGGTGACCGGGCGCTGGCCGGCCGCCAGGAACACCGGGCGGCCGCCCTCACCCGCCGTCAGACGGGCCAGCAGGACGTACTCCACCGCGCCGGGCTCCATCCGGTACGTCGAGCCGCCGACCGAGAAGGTTCCGCGGCCCGCACCGGACTCGTCGCCCGGGTGCACCGCGAGGCCCGGCAGCAGATTGGACAGATGGGCGGCCAGCCGGCGGTGCGCGGTGGGGTCGCCGACGCAGAACTCGGTGCGCGCCCCGAAGCCCTGGAGGCCGGTGTCGTGCGGGGCGACCTCGGGGTGCGCACCGCAGGTCTCCACCACCGCGGCCAGCCCCAGCAGCGCCAGGGCGTCATGGCGCGGGATGCTCCAGTGGGCCGAGGAGCTGTCCCGATGGGTCACCAGCACGCACTCCGAGCCTTCCGGCAGCCCGAAGAAGCTCTGTTCACGGGCGAGCTTCCGGCGGGCCGCCGCCGAATACCCGGCCCAGCCGGCCGCCAGGCCCAGGGCGAGGGCGGCGACCGCGACGGACAGGAGCAGCAGGGTGTCATCCATGGCCGGGGAGCGTAGCGGCTCACCGGCAGTACGTTCGAGGCCGGGGCCGGTAGCACCCGAAATACCCCCTGTCGGCGCGCTGTTCGCCCGAGTAGGCTCCGGCCCCTGCCGTCCCCTCGCGCACACCGTGGAGGAAAGCCCGCTTATGACCAGATTCCGCCGTCTCACCGTCCTGGGAGCAGCCGCCGCGCTGACCGGCTCCCTGGTGGCGGTCCCGGCCGTCGCCCAGTCCGCACCGCCGCGCCCGGCCCCCTCGGACCGGGACGGCGCCACCACCGCCACACCGGAGAAGACACCGGTCGCCGTCGGCGACGGAGGCGCGGTCTCCAGCGTCGACCCGGACGCCTCGGCCGCCGGCATATCGGTGCTCAAGAAGGGCGGCAACGCCGTCGACGCCGCGGTCGCCACCGCCGCCGCCCTCGGCGTCACCGAGCCGTACTCCGCGGGCATCGGTGGCGGCGGCTACTTCGTCTACTACGACGCCAAATCCAAGACGGTGCGCACCCTCGACGGCCGGGAGACCGCACCGCGCTCCGCCGGCAAGGACCTCTTCCTGGAGAACGGCAAGCCCATCCCGTTCGACGACGCCGTCACCAGCGGGCTGGGCGTCGGCACCCCCGGCACCCCCGCCACCTGGGACGCCGCGCTGGACAAGTGGGGCAGCCGGTCGCTGCACGACGTACTGGGCCCGGCCCGCCGGCTGGCCTCCCACGGCTTCACCGTCGATGCCACCTTCCGCCGGCAGACCGCCGACAACGAGGCGCGCTTCAGGGACTTCCCGGCGACCGCCGACCTGTTCCTGCCCGGCGGCAAGCTGCCGGTGGTCGGCTCGACCCTGAAGAACCCCGATCTCGCCCGCACCTACGGGGAGTTGGCCGAGCGGGGCGTGGGCGCGCTCTACAAGGGCGAGCTGGCCCGGGACATCGTCCGCACCGTCCGCAAGCCACCGGTGCGCTCCGGAGCCACCCGCAAGGTGCGGCCCGGCGACCTCACCGCGAACGACCTGCGGACCTACGAGGTGCTCGGCCAGGCACCCACCCGCACGGCCTACCGCGGCCTCGACGTCTACGGCATGGCCCCCTCGTCCTCCGGCGGCACCAGCGTCGCCGAGGCGCTGAACATCCTGGAGCGGACCGACCTGTCCCGGCTGAGCGAGCAGCGGTATCTGCACCGCTACATCGAGGCCAGCCGGATCGCCTTCGCCGACCGCGGCCGCTGGGTCGGCGACCCGGCCCAGGAGGACGTCCCCACCAAGGGCCTGACCTCGCAGCGGTTCGCCGATGCCCGCGCCTGCCTGATCACCGACGACAAGGCGCTGACCAGCCCGCTCGCGCCCGGCGACCCGCGCCACCCCGAGCGCTGCGCCGCCGGCGGCAAGGCCGCCCCGACGACGTACGAGGGTCCGAACACCACCCATCTGACCGTCGCCGACAAGTGGGGCAACGTCGTCGCCTACACCCTGACGATCGAGCAGACCGGCGGCAGCGGCATCGTGGTCCCCGGCCGGGGCTTCCTGCTCAACAACGAGCTGACGGACTTCTCCTTCGCGCCCGCCGACCCCGCGGTCCACGACCCCAACCTGCCGGGGCCGGGCAAGCGGCCGCGCTCGTCGATGTCGCCGACGATCGTGCTTCGGCACGGCCGGCCGGTGCTGGCGCTCGGCTCGCCCGGCGGCTCGACCATCATCACGACCGTGCTGCAGACGTTGCTGAACCACCTGGACCGCGGTATGCCGCTGGTCGACGCGATCGCCGCACCCCGCGCCAGCCAGCGCAACGCGGCGACCACCGAACTCGAACCCGCCCTGTGGAACAGCCCGCTCCGCCGGCAACTGGAGGCGATCGGACACGCGTTCAAGCAGAATCCGGAGATCGGCGCGGCGACCGGTGTCCAGCGGCTGCCGGACGGCCGCTGGCTGGCCGCGGCCGAGAAGGTGCGCCGCGGCGGCGGCTCGGCGATGGTCGTCCACCGGTCGTAACACTCCCGGAACGGGTGCCGGACGCCACGCCACCGGCACCCGACCGGCCGCAGTGTGCCGTCCGTGTGTCGTCGATGTGACGTGCCGCGCGGCGCCGTTGATGGCCACGGCGGCGGCGATTAGCCTGATGGGGCCGTTCGTTCGAATGGGCGGTCCCATGGAGGGCGCGCAGCGTGAGCGTTGACGAGAGCCAGGACAGGGAGGCCGGGCCGGCCCCGGCACGGGATGCCGGAGCGGGCGGGTGGGAGGGCCTCGCCGAGCAGGCGCGTGCGCTCGCTCAAGGCCGGGCCACCTCGACCGCGTTGGTGCGGCGGTCGCTGGAGCGCATCGCGGCCACCCAGGACACCGTCAACGCCTTCAAGCGGGTACGGGCCGAGGCGGCGATGGCGGAGGCCGCGGAGGCGGACCGCCGGCTGGCGGCCGGGGAACGGCTGCCGCTGCTCGGGGTGCCCGTCGCGGTCAAGGACGACACCGATGTGGCGGGCGAGCCCACCGCGTTCGGCTGCGCCGGCGCGTTCCCGGTCAAGGAGCGCGACGCCGAGGTCGTCCGGCGGCTGCGCGCGGCCGGCGCGATCATCGTCGGCAAGACCAACGCCTGCGAGCTGGGACAGTGGCCGTTCACCGAGGGCCCGGCCTTCGGCGAGACCCGCAACCCCTGGAACCTCGCCCACACCCCGGGCGGCTCGTCCGGCGGCTCGGCGGCCGCGGTCGCGGCCGGGCTGGTGCCCGCCGCGCTCGGCACCGACGGCGCCGGCTCGGTCCGGATCCCCGCCGCCTGGTCCCATCTCGTCGGCATCAAACCCCAGCGCGGCCGCATCTCCACATGGCCGGAGGCCGAGTCCTTCCAGGGGATCACCGGCATCGGCCCGCTGGCCCGTACGGTCGAGGACGCGGCGCTGCTGCTGGACGTGGCCAGCGGCAACCACGCGGGGGATCTGCACCGGCCGCCCCCGGTCGCGGCGCGCCAGGCGGCCGGCCGCGACCCGGGGCGGCTGCGGATCGCGCTGTCCTGGAAGCCGGCCACGACGTTCACGGCCAAGCCGCTGCACCCCGACGTACGCGCCGCGGTGACCGGCGTGGCCCGCACGCTGGCCCGCCTCGGCCACTTCGTCGAGGAGGCGGAGCCCGACTACGGGCTGGTCGGGCTGGCCTTCGTCCCGCGCGCCACCGTCGGGGTGGGGGAGTGGGCGGCCCGGGTGCCCGACCGCAGCCTGCTGGACCGCCGTACGCGGGGCGCGGCGCGGATGGGAAAGCTGCTCGGCGGGCCGGTGCTCCGTCGGGCTCGTTTGGTGGAGAAGCGCCAACAGCGGCGCATCGGCGCCCTGTTCGGCCCCTACGACGTGCTGCTGACGCCGACCACCGCCACCCCGCCGCCGCGGATCGGCACGCTGGCCAAGCTCGGCGGCTGGCGCACCGATCAGGCCATGATCGCCGCCTGCCCGTACGCCTGGCCGTGGAACGTCCTGGGCTGGCCGGGCGTGAGCGTGCCCGCCGGCTTCAGCGCGGACGGCCTGCCCCTGGGAGCCCAACTCCTCGGCCCGGCCCATGGGGAGCCACGGCTGATCTCGCTGGCCGCCCAGCTCCAGGACGATCTGCGCTGGCACGAGCGGCGCCCGACCGGACACCCGGCGCCGCTCGGCGGCGTACCGCGCTGAGGCGGGCGCGGCGCCTCAGCCGAGGAGCTTGATGATCGTCTCGGTGGTGTCGGTCTCGCCGAGCCGCGGGAAGATCTTCTCCAGGCTGTTGCGGTGCGCCGCCTCGTCCAGGTCGGTCACCGCGTCGGTGGCGATCGTGACGTGGTAGCCGTGCTCGTGCGCGGCGCGGGCGCTGGACTCCACGCCGATGCTGGTGGCGATGCCGGCGAGGACGATCTGGGTCACGCCGCGCCGGCGCAGCTCCAGATCCAGGTTCGTCCCGTAGAAGGCGCCCCACTGCTGCTTGGTGACGGTGATGTCGCCGGGCTGCCGGTCGAGCTCGGGCACCAGCTCGGCCCAGTCGGCCGGCGGGGTGCCGCCGCGCAGCGCGGATTCCGTACGTCCCGGTGCGCCGCCCGTGACGTTCACCAGGACGACCGGCAGCGCGCGGGCCCGGAACGCGGCGGCCAGCCGCGCGCCGCGCTCGACGACCTCGGCGGAGGGCAGCGGAGCGGTGGGCAGACCGGCGATGCCCTTCTGAAGGTCGATCAGGACCAGGGCGGTGCGGGGGTCGAGGGTGGTGGCGGACATAGGTGCTCCCTGTCGTGGTGACGAGTGGTGATCAGCGGTGGTGCGAGTGCGCGCGCTGTTCGCGGGCCGGCTTGCCGGTCTACGCCGGCCGGCGGGGTCGTAGGGCGCGGTCGGCGAGGGTCAGGGCGAGCAGCGGCAGGGCCAGCACGACGCCGACCAGGGCGATCTCGTGCAGTCCGGAGTCCGAGGCGCGCTGCCCGTACAGCAGCCCGATCAGGCCGGCGGCGGCGATCGCGCCCAGGTACTGGGCGCTGCGCTGGAGCCCGGCGGCCGCGCCCACGCCGTCGGGCGGTGCCTGGGCGTAGACGGCGGCCTGATTGCCGGTGGCCGCCAGGCCCTGGGGGATGCCGAAGAGTGCTCCGGCACACAGCAGCGCGATCAGCGGACTGCCGCCCGTCAGCAGCAGGAAGACCGCGCTGCCGGCGGCCAGACACAGTGCGGCGACGGTCAGCGGGGCGCGGACGCCCTTCGTCCGGGCGCCGGCCAGCGAGCAGCACGCGGCCGCGCCGGACATCGGCAGCATGACCAGCCCGGCGTGGAACGGCGAGTAGCCGTGGGCCTGCTCCAGCCATTGGCTGAAGCCGTAGAGCACGCAGTAGATGACCAGATACGTCAGGCCGTGCCGCAGGTAGGTGCGGACCAGCGGGCCGGCGAAGACGGTGCTGCCCGGCGGGTCGAGGGCGCCGGCGCGGCCGCCGGGGGAGGGTGCGGCGCGCCCGATGCCCTTCTCGCCGTGTCCCGCGCCCGCCTCGGCGCGCCCTGGTTTCCGGTCGGCCGGAAGCCAGGCGAGCGCGCCGGCCAGCGCGAGCAGCGCCAGCGGGATGTTGACCGCGAAGACCGCCCGCCAGCCCGCGGTCGCCGCCAGCAGCCCGCCGAGCGTGGGCCCGATGGCGGCGCTGCCCAGCGCGGCGAGCGAGAGCCGCCCGAGGACGTGGCGGGGTGTGGGCTGCCCCGTCCGGCGCGACTCGGCGCGCAGGATCGCCATGGCCGCGGGGTAGGCGGCCGCGGTGCCGATCCCGAGGACGACCCGGGAGACGATCAGCAGCGCGAAGCCGGGCGCGAGGGCGCCGATGAGCCCCGCGGCGCAGACGGCCACGGCGCCGGCGACGAAGACCCGGCGCGGTCCGGCCCGGTCGGCGAGCCGCCCCATCGACGGCTGGCCCACCGCGCTGGCGAGGTACATCGCGGAGATCAGCCAGGCGGTGTCGGCGGCGCCGACGTGGAAGTCCCGCCCGATGGCCACCAGGGCGGTGGCGATCATCGTCGAGTTGACGGGGTTCAGCAGCGAGCCGAGCAGCAGCGGTGTCATCAGACGGGCGCCGAAGGCGCGGCCGGGAGCGGCGGGCCGGTCCGGGCCGTCCGGGTCTTCCGGCCCGGCAGGCGCCGTCCGGCCCGTGGCCGCCGCCGCGGCAGCCGGGTCGCTCATTCCGGCATCAGCCGCCGGATCAGCGCGGTCGCCGCCGCCAGGGTCTGCTGCTCCTCGGGGCTCAGCCGGGTGGCGATGGCCACCGCGAGCCAGTTCTGCTTGGCCTGCCGTACGGCGGCGAGCATCCGAAGACCCTCGTCGGTGAGGGCGAAGACCACCTGGCGGCCGTCGGTCGGATGCGGGCTGCGGGCGAGTATCCCGCGCTCCTCCAGCGCGCCGACGGTCAGCCGCATGGACTGCGGACGCACCAGCTCGGCGCGGGCCAGCGCCGCGATGGTGGCCGGTCCGCCGGTGTCGATCCGGGAGATCACCGAGCGCTGGGTCGGTGTCAGTTCACCCTGTGGTGAGGCGGCGCGCAGATGGCGCATCAGCTGTGCGACGGTCGCGCCGAGATCCGTCGCCAGGCGTTCCTGGTCCTTTTCCGGCATATCTCCACCGTAGATATCGACAGGGAAACTTGCAAGTTTTCCTGTCTTGGTCGTTCTGATTCCCTGGGCGCGCCACG
Source organism: Streptomyces sp. NPDC026575 (assembly GCF_055567415.1). Lineage (NCBI taxonomy): Bacteria > Bacillati > Actinomycetota > Actinomycetes > Kitasatosporales > Streptomycetaceae > Streptomyces > Streptomyces sp. NPDC026575. The sequence continues at coordinate 213,776 of NZ_JBVHQM010000015.1, read as the reverse complement.
GGGGAGATGGTCTTGCCACGGTGCGTGACGAGGCTTACGGTCACCTCCACACGCGTAGATCCCTCCCGCGTGGGCTGCAGGCAGACGCATCGACAAAGGAGCAGCTCATGGCCGATGTTGTGCGTGCCGCACTGGTTCAGGCGACCTGGACCGGCGACACCGAATCGATGATCGCGAAGCATGAGGAGTACGCCAGAGCGGCGGCCGCGCAGGGCGCGCAGGTGATCGGGTTCCAGGAGGTCTTCAACGCTCCGTACTTCTGCCAGGTACAGGACCCGGAGCACTACCGCTGGGCCGAGCCGGTGCCCGACGGCCCGACCGTGCGGCGGATGCAGGACCTCGCCCGTGAGACCGGCATGGTCATCGTCGTCCCGGTCTTCGAGATCGAGCAGGCCGGCTTCTACTACAACACCGCCGTCGTGATCGACGCCGACGGCACGGTCCTGGGCAAGTACCGCAAGCACCACATCCCGCAGGTCAAGGGCTTCTGGGAGAAGTACTACTTCAAGCCGGGCAACGCCGGCTGGCCGGTCTTCGACACCGCCGTCGGCAAGATCGGCGTCTATATCTGCTACGACCGCCATTTCCCGGAAGGCTGGCGGCAGTTGGGCCTCAACGGCGCCCAGCTGGTCTACAACCCCTCCGCCACCCACCGCGGGCTGTCGGCCTACCTGTGGAAGCTGGAGCAGCCCGCGGCCGCCGTCGCCAACGAGTACTTCATCGCGGCGATCAACCGGGTCGGCGTCGAGGAGTACGGCGACAACGACTTCTACGGCACCAGCTACTTCGTCGACCCGCGCGGCCGGTTCGTCGGCGAGGTCGCCAGCGACACCAAGGAGGAACTCCTCGTCCGCGACCTCGACTTCGGCCTGATCGACGAGGTCCGCCAGCAATGGGCGTTCTACCGCGACCGCCGTCCCGACGCCTACGACGGGCTGGTGCGGCCATGACCCGGACCCCTCAGGACACCGCGGACCTCTACGCCCGCCACCAGGCCGTGCTGCCCTCCTGGCTCAGCCTCTACTACGAGCGGCCCGTCGAACTCACCCACGGCGAGGGCCGGTACGTCTGGGACGCCGAGGGCAACCGCTACCTCGACTTCTTCGGCGGCATCCTCACCACCATGACGGCGCACGCGCTGCCCGAGGTCACCAAGGCCGTCAGCGAGCAGGCCGGCCGCATCATCCACACCTCGACGCTCTACCTCTCCCGCCCCATGGTCGAGCTGGCGGAGCGGATCGCCGCGGTCTCCGGCATCCCCGACGCCCGGGTCTTCTTCACCACCTCCGGTACGGAGGCCAACGACGCGGCCCTGCTGCTGGCCACCACGCACCGCCGCTCCAACCAGATCCTGGCCATGCGCAACAGCTACCACGGCCGTTCCTTCTCCACCGTCGGCATCACCGGCAACACCAGCTGGTCGCCGACCAGCCTCTCTCCGCTCCAGACGCTCTACGTGCACGGCGGGGTGCGCAGCCGCGGCCCGTACGCGGAGCTCGGCGACGCCGACTACATCGCGGCCTGCGTCGCCGACCTGGAGGACATGCTCCAGCAGACCGCGGGCGGCGTCGCCGCGCTGATCGCCGAGCCGATCCAGGGCGTCGGCGGCTTCACCCTGCCGCCCGACGGCCTCTACGCCGCCTTCCGCGAGGTGCTGGCACGGCACGGCATCCTGTGGATCAGCGACGAGGTGCAGACCGGCTGGGGCCGCACCGGCGAGCACTTCTGGGGCTGGCAGGCGCACGCCGCGAGCGGGCCGCCGGACCTGCTCACCTTCGCCAAGGGCATCGGCAACGGCATGTCCATCGGCGGAGTGGTGGCCCGCGCCGAGGTCATGAACTCGCTCACCGCGAACTCCATCTCCACCTTCGGCGGCAGCCCCGTCACCATGGCCGCCGGCCTCGCCAACCTCAACTACCTGCTCGAACACGACCTCCAGGGCAACGCCCGGCGGGTCGGCGGACTGCTCATCGAGCGGCTGCGGGCGGTCACCGCCGGTCTCGACGCCGTACGCGAGGTGCGCGGCCGCGGCCTGATGATCGGCGTCGAACTGGTCCGCCCCGGCACCGACGAACGCTCACCGGAGGCCGCCTCGCTGGTCGTCGAGGCCGCCCGCGAGCGCGGACTGCTGATCGGCAAGGGCGGCCAGGGCGGGGCCTCGCTGCGGATCGCGCCCCCGATGACGCTGACCGTCGCGGAGGCGGAGGAGGGCGCCGAGCTGCTGGGGGAGGCGCTGCGGGCGGCGCAGGAAACGCTCGCCGGGGCGTAGCCGGCGGCCGGGATGCGCGGGCGGGGCGGTCGCCGCCGCTCCGCCTGACCGGTGTGCGCCCAGGGCGAGGGGCACTTCGTGGCGGAAGGCCGAGGTGGGGGGTGGCATCGAAGCGGATATGCGGATATGCGGATGTGGATGCAGACGCTGGGGCTGCTGGGGCTGCCGCGGATGATGCGGCTGCGAAGGATGCAGACGAGGTCCTCAGCCGTGCGTCGCGGCCTCGCGCACCGTGTCGGCGACCAGCGTGAAGAACCGGGTGTGCGCCCGGCGGCTGCACGGAGCCTCCGGATTCCACGGCAGCAGCCGCGCCCCGGCCTCGATCGCCCGCCAGTGCTCGTCGGCCCGCAGCTCCTCGGGCCGGGCGGCGTTCGCCCGTACGTCCATGAGCACGATGTCCGGGGCCAGCTCCGCGGCCTCCGCCCAGCCGACCGTGGACCAGTTCACGCCGGCGCCCGCCGCCGGCTCCAGCAGGCCGACGCCGTGCTCGGCCAGCGCCCGCAGATCCGGCCAGGAGCTGGGCCGGGCCAGGTGCACCCGCTCCGGCCCCGCGGGCGACAGCGCCAGCACCCGGGGCCGTACCGCGCCCCGGGTCGCCTGCCGCAGCGCGTCCTCGGCGGCATCCAACTCCCTTGCCGCGCCGAGCGGTTCGCCCCGGCCCAGCGAGCCGGCCAGCGCCGCGAACCGCTCGCGCACCTCGGCCAGGCTCCGGCCCGGACCGACCGCGACCGTGGCGAGGGGGACATGCGCCTCCAGCTCCAGTGCGGTCTTCTGCTCCAGCCCGTAGACCTGCTCACCGTCGTAGGTCACCGCCACCACGAGGTCCGGCTCCGCCTCCAGCAGGGAGTCGGGGTGCAGTGCGGCACCCGAGCCGAGGTAGGGGATCTCCGACAGCGGCAGCTCGCCGCTCTTGGCGGGGTCGGGGGCGGCGCCGTCGTGCTGGGACCCGAAGAGTCCCACCGGGCGTATGCCGTGGTCCCACATCGTCGCCCCCGCCTGTATGTACGCGACGATCCGTAGCGGCCGGCTCCCGGCCACCACCAGGCGCCCCCGGTCGTCGGAGAACTCCCACGGCGTGTTCCGCTCCATGGCCTGCTGCCTTTCTGTATCGTTCCCGGGTCGTCCTGTCGTTCGTCCTGATGAAGTGGCGCCCGCGAGGATTGCCCGCCGGCGTCGGCGGATATCTGCCCATCCCGCCACCCCCGCACCCCTCGGGTGCGGCCCGCGCGTTGAACCGGCCGACTGATCGTCGGCGCAACACGAACGTCCTCGCCGATCTCCGGTCACGGTATTGCCACGGTGGGTGACATGCTTCTACGGTGTCTCCTTCTCGACCGGAATCTACGGGTGTAGACCAGCTGTGACGTGGTGTCAGGTAGGGAGCTGAGATGGTGAGCCGTACGGTCGTACAGGGCGGACTGGTGATCACCGCCGCCGACGAGATGCACGCCGATGTCCTGGTGGAGGACGGCCGGGTCGCCGCGCTGGCCGCCCATGGCAGTCCGTCAGCGGACGGCTGGCGGCAGTCCGCCGACCGCGTCATCGACGCCACCGGCAAGTACGTCATCCCGGGCGGCGTCGACGCCCACACCCATCTGGACTTCCCCTTCGGCGGGACGGCCTCCTCCGACACCTTCGAGACCGGCTCCCGCGCGGCCGCCTGGGGCGGCACCACCACCCTGATCGACTTCGCGGTGCAGTCCCGCGGGATGTCGCTGCGCGCCGGCCTGGACACCTGGCACGCCAAGTCCGACGCCCAGTGCGCCATCGACTACGCGTTCCACATGATCCTGTCGGACGTCAACGAGCACACCCTCAAGGAGATGGACCTCCTGGTGGCGGAGGGCGTCACCTCCTTCAAGCTGTTCACCGCCTACCCCGGGGTCTTCTACAGCGACGACGGACAGATCCTGCGCGCGATGCAACGCTCCGCCGGCAACGGCGGGTTGGTGATGATGCACGCCGAGAACGGCCTGGCCATCGACGTCCTGGTCGAACAGGCGCTGGCCGAGGGCCGGACCGATCCGCGCTACCACGGCGAGGTCCGCCATGTGCTGCTGGAGGCGGAGGCGACCCACCGCACCATCCAGCTGGCCCGGGTCGCCGGCGCCCCGCTCTACGTCGTCCACGTCTCCGCCGAAGAGGCCGTCGCCGAGATCGCCCAGGCCCGCGACAAGGGCCTCAACGTCTTCGGCGAGACCTGTCCGCAGTATCTGTTCCTGTCCACCGACAACCTCGCCGAGCCGGACTTCGAGGGCGCCAAGTACGTCTGCTCCACACCGCTGCGGCCCCGCGAGCACCAGGCGGCGCTGTGGCGCGGGCTGCGCACCGACGACCTCCAGGTCGTCTCCACCGACCACTGCCCCTTCTGCTTCCGGGGGCAGAAGGAGCTGGGCCGCGGCGACTTCTCCAAGATCCCCAACGGGATGCCCGGCATCGAGAACCGGATGGACCTGCTGCACCAGGGCGTCGTGGAGGGCCGGATCAGCCGCCGGCGCTGGATCGATATCGCCTGCGCCGCCCCGGCCCGGATGTTCGGCCTGTACCCGAAGAAGGGCACCATCGCCCCCGGCGCCGACGCGGACCTCGTCGTCTACGACCCCACCGCCGAGCAGACCGTCTCCGCCGAGACCCACCACATGAACGTCGACTACTCGGCGTACGAGGGCAAACGGCTCACCGGGCAGGTCGAGACCGTGCTCTCGCGGGGCGAACTCGTCATCGACCGGCGGGAGTTCACCGGGCGTGCTGGGCACGGCCAGTACATCCCGCGTGGCACCTGCCAGTACCTCATTTAAGGAGCGCCGCCGTGGACTTCGGAGTTGTCCTGCAGGCCGACCCGCCCGCCTCCGCCGTCGTGGCCCTGATGCGCCGCGCCGAGCGCAACGGCTTCCGCTACGGCTGGACCTTCGACTCGGCCGTGCTGTGGCAGGAGCCGTTCGTCATCTACAGCCGGGTGCTGGAGCACACCGAGCGCCTGATCGTCGGCCCGATGGTCACCAACCCCTCCACCCGCACCCTTGAGGTCACCGCCTCCACCTTCGCCACCCTCAACGAGATGTACGGCAACCGCACGGTCTGCGGGATCGGCCGCGGCGACTCCGCGATGCGGGTGGCCGGCCGGCCGCCCAACACCCTCGCCCGGCTGGGCGAGGCCATCGGCGTCATCCGCGATCTGGCCGAGGGCCGGGAGGCGGAGGTCGGCGGCCACCGGATCAAGATCCCCTGGATCAAGGGCGGTCGGCTCCCGGTCTGGATGGCCGCCTACGGCCCCAAGGCGCTCGCCATGGCGGGTCGGCTGGCCGACGGCTTCATCCTCCAGCTCGCCGACCCCTTCCTCACCGAGTGGATGGTCAAAGCGGTACGGCAGGCCGCGGTGGACGCCGGACGCGACCCGGCCGCTATCACGATCTGCGTCGCGGCCCCTGCCTACGTGGGCGACGACCTCGTCCACGCCCGGGAGCAGTGCCGCTGGTTCGGCGGCATGGTCGGCAACCACGTCGCCGACCTCGTCGCCCGCTACGGCGAGCACTCCGGCATGGTCCCCGACGAGCTGACCGACTACATCAAGGCCCGCAAGGGCTACGACTACTCCCACCACGGCCGCGCGGACAACCCCGACACCGCCTTCGTCCCCGACGCCATCGTCGACCGCTTCTGCCTGCTGGGCCCCGCCACCGCCCACATCGACAAACTGCAGGCCCTCCGCGACCTCGGCGTCGACCAGTTCGCGGTCTACGCCATGCACGACGCCAGAGAATCCACCATCGACGCCTATGGAACAGACATCATTCCGGCGTTCGCTGATTGAACGGGCCGGGGCGGACCGTGCGCGCTCAGCCTCCGGCGGTCTCGTCGAGGGCGGGCAGGGGCTCGCCGACGGCGCGCGGCGTGCCCCTGAAGGGACACGCCGCTGAAGCAGTCGGTCGTCGCTCGCGGGGCTAGGCCAGGTCGAACGCCTTCGCGCCCGACAGCAGCGGGATCAGGGCGTAACGGCCGTCTCCCGGACCGCAGTTGGGTCGGCTGTCCGGGGTGGTGGAGATGTTCGTGCCCGCGAGGAAGCGTCCGTCGCTGCTCGGTACCACCGTCGAGAAGTGGTTGGCGGCCCCGTCCCAGTAGTACATGCACTGGTGCAGGTTCACGTAGCGCCCCGTGGTCAGGTCGAGGGTCTTGACTCCCGACAGGATGGGGACGAGTTGGTAGTTGCCGTCTCCCGGACCGCAGTTGGGTCGGCTGTCCGGGGTGGTGGAGATGTTCGTGCCCGCGAGGAAGCGTCCGTCGCTGCTCGGTACCACCGTCGAGAAGTGGTTGGTGGCCGAGGGCGAGTAGTACATGCACTGGTGCACGTTCAGGTAGCGTCCACCTCGCAGGTCGAGGGCCCTGACTCCCGACAGGATCGGGACGAGATGGTAGTTGCCGTCCCCGGCGCCGCAGGTCGGGCGGGTGTCCGGGGTGGTTGAGGCGTTGCTCCCCGCGAGGAAGCGTCCGTCGCTGCTCGGCACCACCGTGGTGAAGTGGTTGGTGGCCGCGGCCGAGTAGTACATGCACTGGTGCAGGTTGAGATACCTGGCGGCGACTCGGCCGGGGCCCTGGGCGTGGGCCGTGCCCGGTGCGAGCAGCAGGGCCGCGGTGCCTAAGGTGGCGGCGAGGGCAGCCAGCCACGCCTTGAAGGGACTTTTCTTACGCACGATGTTCCCCCTCTCCAGTGCTCCTTCCGCTGAGGAGCAGGGAAAGCAGAGCATGGGGCGGTGCGCATCGACTGACATCCCTCCTTTAATCCACCCAAAGGTGGGTAGTGACTGCGATCACTGGAGGCCGGTCGCCGCGCTAGTGGCTCGTCCACCAAGCGGTACCTGCGCTGGTGCCTGTGACTATCAGGGTGATCAGCCAGACCGGGACGCGTTGGATGGTCAAGTGAACGCCACCGCAGCGGAGTTCGAACCCCTCGCCGCCGAGGACGGTCAGGGGTTCCCGGCGGCCTTCGGTGCGGTGCCGACAGTGATGACGTTGCCCTCGCTGATGTAGCCGAGTGGGGCGTTGAGGGGGTTGGTCGCGTCGTCGGGGTCCAGGAAGGGCTGCCAGTCGCCGTCGTGGGCGGCGTCGGTGGCCTGTTGGGCGATGCGGGCGCAGGCGAGGCCGTAGAAGCGGCGGACGGCCGGGTCCATGGGGGCGTAGTGCTCCATCACGATGGTGCGCTGTCGCACCGCTTGTAGTCCCGCCTCGGTCAGCCATCGGTAGAGGTCGCGCGCCCGGAGGAGTTGGCGGGCGTATCCGGGGGCGCGCGCGGCCGTGCGGAAGAAGTCGGTGAAGAGGAAGGGGTCGGCCCCGGGGCGTGCGGTGATCAGGCTTGCGTCGAGGTCCTTGACGGCGACGACCCCGCCCGGGCGGACGACTCGGCGGAACTCCCGCAGGGCGCGGAGCAGTTCGCCGTCGTTCAGGTACTGGGTGGTGTTCGCGCACCAGACGGCGTCGAACGTGGCGTCCTCGTAGGGGAGGTCGAGGACGTCGCCCTGGCGGACGTCGGCCGGGGGGCCGGCCCCGCGCTCGCGCATCCGGGCGGCGGCTCGGGAGGCGTTCTCCTCGGCCAGGTCGATGGCCGACAGCCGGCCGGTGGGGCCGACGCGCTCGGCCAGCAGGGGGAGGAAGGAGCCGCTGCCGCAGCCCGCGTCCAGTACGTGCCAGCCCGCTTCGACGCCCGCCTCGTCCAGGGCCTGGCGGTAGTAGGGAGCGCAGGCCGCGAAGTGTGCCTCGACGATGTCGTTGCGGGTGAAACCCAGGCCGGTGGAGGAGGTGTAGCCCCAGGACTCGTGGTCGTCGCTCAGCATGCGTCCGCTCCGTTCCGCTCCGCCGCGCCGACGGTGTCGAGCAGCTCCACGAGGGCGTCCGTGGTGCGCTGCGGTGCCTCCACCGGAGGTAGATGGCCGACTCGGGGGACGGTGACGAGCCGTCCGTGCGGCAGAGTCGAGGCCAGGTGGCGTGCCTCGCCGAGGGAGACCAGCTCGTCCTCCTCGCCGGCGACGACCAGGGCGGGTACGTCGATCGTCCGCAGGTCGTCCATGGCGCCCGGACGGGCCGCGATGGCGCGCTGCGCCCAGGCGACGGCCTCCGGGGCGGCGGCCGCGGCCAGCGACACCACCCGTGCGACCGTGTCCGGCGATACGGAGCGGGTGGTGGCCCCGAGGAGCATCGGCGTGGTGCGGGCGACGAGGCGGTCCCGCTGGGAGTCGTCGAGGATCAGCTCGGCGAAGCCCCTCCGCTGGGCGGCGCCCTCCGGGCTGTCCGCGGTGCCCCTGGTGGACAGCAGGCCCAGGCCGAGGACCCGGGCGCGGTGGCGGCGAAGGAAGGCCATCGCCACATAGCCGCCCATGGAGGCGCCGACCACGACGGCGCGGGACATCCCCCGCTGGTCCATCCGGTGGGCGAGGTCGTCGGCCACCAGGTCGAGCGAGGGCGGGTCCGTACCCAGGGGCGTGCCGCCGAAGCCCCGCTGGTCGTAGGTGAGTACGGGGTGCCCGCGTGCGCGGAGCCGGCGCGCCTGGGCGTCCCACATCGAGGAGTCGAGGGGGAGGGCGTGCAGGAGGACGACGGGGGGCCTGTTCGTGGGGGTCATGGTTGGCTGCTCCGTTCGGCGTCGGTGATGAACTGCCGGATGGGGGAGGGGAGTTGGGCGTCGCGGCGCCAGGCCAGGGACACCGGGGCCGGGGGCAGGTCGTGGAGCGGGACGGTGCGGATGTGCGGGGGAAGGACGTCCTTGAGCGAGTGGAACGACAGGTGCACGGCGGTCGAGTGGGCGAGGAGGTCCACCATCTCCGCCACGGTGGTCATGGGGTGGACGCGGCGGACCGGGTGGCCGCCGGGGGTGCGGGGCGGTACGACCTGGTCCCAGACGTACGGGGGGAAGTCGCCCGGGCAGCTGAAGGTGTCGTAGTCGGCGGCCTCCTCCACCGACACGGTCGCGCGGGTCGCCAGGGGGTGGTGCGCGCCGAGGATCAGGGCCCGGTCGTCGAAGAGCACGGGCCTGCTGAAGGCGAGGTCCGGTTCGTGCAGCGGGTACTTGACGATCAGGAGGTCCATCTCGCCGGCGCGCAGCGGGCCGAACGGGTCGGCCACCTCGTAGGGGACGAACTCCACGTTCCGCCGGTCGTGGCCCGCCGCGGCGATCAGTTCGGCGGCCAGCCGCGGTGAGCCGTGCACGCCGAGGCGGATGGGGTGGAGGGGGTGGGCGGCGTGGTGGGTGGGGGCGGTGGTGGTGCTAGGGGGAGGGGGCATGGCGGGTCTCCTCGGTCAGGCCGGCGTGAGCCTGGAGCTCGTCCGGACGATGGGTGTCGGTGTCGATCCGCAGGGCCGCGAACGGCTCGCCCACGCCGGTCAGCCGCGGTACCGCCCGTACGGTCAGCCGGTCTCCGCCGGCGATCAGGCCGTCCATGACCGCCTCGGCGAGCAGATGGTTGAGCTGGACGAGCACCGTGGCGACGGTGGCCTTGGCGGTGGCCACGTACACATCGCGGTGGAGCGGCGCCCGGCCGTCCGGGGCGGCGGTGGGGACAGCGACGGTCGTCGGTCGCCAGGAGGTCAGCGGCTGGGGGCCGTCGAAGGTCTTGAGCAACCGGCGGAGGGTGGCCGTGGCCGCGTCCGGGGCGGGGCGGGTCCAGGCGACCGCGCCGTCGTCGCCGATGTGGCCGAAGGGGAAGCGTTGTCGGAGGTTGTCCGGGCGGCCGGACAGGTAGACGGTGCGGGTGAACGAGCGCCGCCAGGCGGCGATCTCGTCCGCCGTCAGGCCGAGCGCGAAGCGGCAGGTCTCCCGCACCCAGCTCCGCAGGTCGAAGCGGCTGACGACGGAGACGACCAGGGCGTCGCCGGCACCGTCCGGCCCGCCCAGGGCGGCGATCCGGCCCTTCGCCGCGCGCAGCGCCCGCGGGCTGGACAGGTCCAGGCGTCCGGAGAGCTCGGGCCGGGCCGTGCGCAGGCGCTGTGCGGCATTGTCGAGGAGGAGTTCGGGGGAGAGGGTCATAGGTACACCGTGGAGAGGAGTGCGCGGTCCGGGGCGGGGCGTCTCCTGCCGAGCAGGGACGAGGTCAGCCGGTAGGGGTCGACATAGGTGTGGTCGCGGCGGTGGCGGGCCAGGGCGGCCGGCACGTCGGGCGGGCCGTCGCTCCGCTCGGCCGCCTCCGACCGGTCGAGCAGCCGCTCGGCACGCAGCAGGCACTGCCGCAGGAGGTCGTGGCGGAACGACTGCGCCTGCCCCGGGCCCAGGGTCGCGATGAAGTACAGCCGCAGGCCCAGGCGCCGTACCGCGGGGGCGTGGTCGTCGCCCATCGCGCGCAGCAGCGCCGGCACCGTGTAGGCGTGCCAGCCGCCGTGCCGGGCCGAGGCGATCTTTCCGTCGAGGGGGACCCGGCCGACCGGCACCCGGTGGACGGTCCGGCCCGGGCCGGTGAGCACCCGTTGCAACAGCTGGTAGTCGGGGTCGAGTTCGCGGTCGTAGAGCAGGACGACCTCGTCGTACCGGGGGACCAGCGGCAGCAGCTCGCGCAGTGCGCAGGCCAGGTAGTTGGGGCGTCCGTCGGGGGAGACGATCTGGCGCAGCGGCAGGCCGAACCGGGTGGCGTCGAGGTAGACGGGGCCGCCGCAGTCCCGCTGGTCCAGCCCCGTGCCCTCCGAGACCAGCCGGCCGATCATCTCGTCGAGTCCGAGGCCGGGCGGCTGGTGCCGCTCCAGCCCCGGGTCGTGCAGTCCGAGCCGGGCGTAGTGGCCGGCCCACAGGCGCAGGATGCGCGCACTGGCGGGGTGCACCCAGCCGCCGTTCTCCACGGCCTCCTCATAGGGGCGCAGGTCCTCGGCGGAGGGGCGGTGGTCCTCGGCCCGGTAGCGGACGTAGAGCTGCCCGATCTCCTCCTCGGCGAGCGTCGAGTAGTCGGTGTCGCCGCCCGTGCGGTCCAGGAACTCCCAGAAGCCCAGGGTCTGTTCGGTGGGGTGGTAGGTGGTGTGGCTGTAGCGGTAGGTCACCTCGGCCAGCTGCGCGGTGGCCCGGTACATCACATCGGTCCACAGCAGCCCCTTGAGGTGGCTGGGGGTCAGCGGTTTGGCGGGGGTGACGGTGACCGGCGCCAGGAGCACGGTCGGACGGCGGGTCACCGCTGTGCTCCTCGGCCGGTGGCCAGGGCGTCCAGCAGTTCCTCCCGGGTCGGCGGCAGCGGTCCGGCCGGTCCGTCGAGGGGGCGGGCCCGGCGCACCCGTGCCCGGAAGGCGGGGTCGTCGAAGACCTCGGCGGGGGTGGCGAGGGTCATCAGCATGCGGGTGAGCCCGCGCCACACGGTGGGGTCGGAGGCGGCCGCGGCCGCGATCGACGCCATGGAGGGTCGGCCGGCAGCGTCCGCGGTGCCCTGTCGGGGCGGTGGTGTTCCGTCGGCCGCCGCCCGCCACAGCCCGATACGCGCCAGGCCGTCCTGGGCCGCCTGTGCGTACCAGGGGCCGAACAGCTCCTCGACGAGGTGCGCGGCCCGCTCGCTCTGTGCCGCGCCGACGGCCGGCTGGGCGTCCAGCAGGTCCGCCAGGGCGAAGGCATGGGCGAAGGCGAGGGAGACGCCGCGTCCGTAGAGCGGGTCGGTGACACAGGCGGCGTCCCCGACGGGGAACAGCCCGGCCACCGGCCGCTGCCGGGCGGTGGCGGTGCCGCGCAGGATGTTCGGTGCGAAGGTGTGGGCGCGCACCGGAGTGATCGGCACGGCGACGCCGTCGGCCAACCAGGGCCCCAGGTACGGGGACAGCCGGGCGGCGGCGGTGAAGGCGTCGGGTGTGGGCAGCCCCCGCGTCGCCGGGTCCCCGGTGAGCAGTCCCAGCGAGACGGCGAACACCGCGCCGTCGGCGGGGTGCAGTACGGCGGCGTAGTGGCTGTGGATGCCGCCGGCCGCGTTGCCCCGGTTGAGCGGTCCGGGGCGCCCGGAGCCGGTCAGCCGGTAGAAGCGGGTGACGACGCGTACCGCCGTCGGGCTGGTGCGGTCCTCGGCCAGGGGGACGCCGGCCGCGTCGAGCCAGGACCGGGACGCGGCCTTGCGGCCGGAGGCGTCGACGACCACCCGGGCGGGCAGGTGCGCTCCCCGGTCGGTGACCACACCGGCGACGGCGCACCCGGAGGGAGCCAGGAGCAGACCGCGGACCGCGGTTCCGTAGACGATCTCGATGCCGGGGGTGTCGCGCACCGCGCGGTGCAGTACCAGTTCCAGTACGGGGCGGCGCATGGCGAGCGCGACCAGCCGATCGTCGGCCGGTTCCCGGACGCGCCCCGGTGCCGTGCGGGGCGCGGCGGCGGTGACATCGAGCGTATGGCCGCCCTCCTCCCGTAGGGCGTCGAGCAGGCCCGGCAGGCGCTCGGCCAGCACCCGCATGCCGAGGGAGGTCAGGACGTGGGAGTGGGCGCTCTGCGGCACGGTGGGCCGCTGCCAGGTCTCGGCGGCCTTGCCGGCCGGTCCTTCCGGCGGCGGGCCGGACCGCTCCAGGATCCGTACGCGGTAGCCGCGCTCGCGCAGTGCCAGTGCGGTGGCGAGGCCGGCGATACCGGCCCCCGCTATGAGCACGGCGTCCGTGGTCACCGCCGCCGCCCGTGGACGAAGAACACCCGGCGGACGTCCTCGACGTCCCGTTCGGGCACCGGGTCCGGCCATCGGCCGAAGTCCGCCTCCGGCTCTCCCGGTTGTACCGCGCGGACCTCGTACCCGTAGCGGTCGAAGAGCGCCTCGGGCTCGTCGCTGCCGAAGAGCCAGGGGCAGCCCCACCCCGCGAAGACGTTCAGCAGCCCCTGCATATGGGGCAGGGTCAGGGCCGCCGCGTTGACGATGTCGGCGGCGATGCGGCTGCCGGGTGCGGTGACGGCGGCGACCCGCTCCAGCATGCGGTGGGTGTCCGGCTCGGGGATGTAGTAGAGCAGCCCCTCCAGCAGCCAGGTGGACGGCCGGGCCGGGTCGTAGCCGGCCGCGACGAGGCGGCTCTCCCAGTCCTCGGCGGTGAGGTCCACGGCGACGGTGCGGTGGTCGACCCGCGGCGCGACGCCCCGGAGCCGTTCCTCCTTGAACGCCAGCACGGCCGGCCGGTCGACCTCGAAGTAGCGCAGGTGGTCGGGCCACGGCAGTCGGTAGGCCCGGGAGTCCATACCGGCCGGGGCCAGCACGATCTGGGTCATCTCCGGTTCCCGCGCGGCCGTTTGGAGGAAGTCGTCGAAGAAGCGGGTGCGGATCGCGTTGTAGTCGGGGGTGCTGGGAAGGCTGCGCGGCCGGTCGGGCGGGAAGGTCGCGGCACGGACCTCGGCGAGCAGTGCGTCGCCCGCCTCGCCCACGAGCCGGGCGGCGTAGGGGTCCTCGTAGAGCCGGTCCGGGCGGCGGGTCTCCGCGGCGCGCAGGGCCGCGGTGAGCAGAGCGGTGCGCTCGACGGCGTTCAGCAGGTCGGTCATGCCGGTTCTTCCCCGTCCGTCGTGGTGTGGGTCAGGCGCTGCCAGAGGGCGTCGTCCTGCCGGAACATCCGGTCCTTGACCTGGGTCGGGCGGATGCCGCCGGCGACGGCCGTGTGCCAGTCGCGGTGGAAGGCGTCGCGGTCGAGGTGGCGCAGCACGGGGGCGTCGAGCCGGCCGCCGGCCCGCGCCCGCCCGTAGTCCGCGGACTCCGCGGTGAGGCCCTGGTCGAGCAGGGCGGCGAAGCGCGCGTCCTCCGCCGCGCTCCAGGGTGTGGTGGCGGCCAGCGCGAAGGTGTAGCGCACCGCCGCCCCCGTCGAGGGTTCCACCCGGCAGGCGACATTGCGCAGTCGCAGGCCGGTGGCCCCCAGCGCGCGGTGCAGCGCACGGACGACCTGGGCGTCGCGCAGCCGCTCCCCGGCCGCGTCGGAGCGGGTGTTGCGGCCGGCGTACTCCAGACGCGGCACCCCGCCCACCCGGTCGACCACGCGCACCACGTCACCGCCCGCGTAGCGGTACAGACCTCCGACGTGGCTGAAGACCACGTGGTAGTCGCGGCCCGCTTCGAGTTCGTGCGGCAGCAGGGTCTCGGTGCCGGGCAGCAGGTCGTCGTCGGCGGGCACGAACTCGTAGACCGACGCGGACACCACCAGGCTCCCCGCCGAGCCGTGCCGGTCCAGTGCCACGCCCGTCGGCCCCTCCGACGCGGCCACCGGCGCCGGCAGCGCGGTGACGCCGGCCCCGAACTCCTCCCGCAGCGCGGGCATGTAGAGCGACGCCACACCGGTCGTCCAGCAGAACAGCGCGCGCAGCCGCGGCCACACCTGGGCCGGTCGCACCACGCCGAAGTAGTCCGCCAGCCGCTCCAGTTCGCGGGCGCGCTCCGGATCGGGAGCCCGGTGCGGCACCCCGCCCAGGGTGCCGTCGCGCACCTCCCGCACGATCCGGGGCCACCACAGGTTCAGCTGGTACGGGACGGCGGCGATCATCGCCGGGTTGATGCCGATCAGGCAGCGCAGATCGCTCTGCACCGCGAGCCGGAGCCGCAGATACGCCTTCTGGAGATGGTCGTCGGGAGCGACGTCGACCGGCAGGGTCGCCCAGGGCGCCCCGGTGCCGGGTTCGGCCGAGAGCGGTTCGCCGAACATCTCGCCGAAGTCCACCTGGCTGGCGCCCACATGCGGCCGCCCGTCCGCCGTGGTGGGCGGCGCCGCCAGCGGGTCGTGCTTGAGGTTGAGCACGGCGTCCGGGCGGCTCAGCACCTCCGGGAAGTGCTCCAGGAGCGGTGCCCAGGCCGCGTAGTAGAACGGGAAGAAGGTCGTGCGCATGAAGCGCCGGGTGACCGGGATCTTCTTGTGCGCTCCGGTGCTGCCGCTGCTGGTGAAGTACACGACGGGCGGGTCCGCCGACAGCACATCGGTCTCGCCCGCCGCCATGCGGTCGATGTACGGGGCGTGCGCGGAGTAGTCCTGGAGGGGAACGGCCCTGCGGAACTCGTCGATCGTCCGTATGCCGGCGAATCCGTGGCGCTTGCCGAACTCGGTGCCGGCGTTGAAGTCCAACAGGTCGGCAAGGACCCGCTGCTGCTCCTGCCGCATGGCGGCGAACGACGCCGACAGGCGGTCGCGTTCCTGGAACACCCGCGCCCGGTACCGTTCGGTGTGGCCCGGGGTGCCCCATGATCCGGCCGCGCTCACCGGGACAGCACCTCCAGCACCTGCTGCGCGGTCCCCGCCACGCTGTCCTGCTCGTCGAGCATCTCCACGGGCAACTGCCGCACCTCTTCCAGCATCAGTTTCCGAAGCTGCTTCTGATAGCTCTCGAAGCCGTCCCACTCGGGGCGCTTCCCGAAGTACTCCAGGGGGTTGAGCCGCGCCCCGTTCGCGCTGCGCCGCCATGCGGACTCCGGCGCGACATCGAGGTAGAGCACTCCGCGCGGCTGCGGGAAGGACCGCCACCACGAGAACAGCGGACCGGCCCGCACGCCGGCCAGCCGGCACTTCGCCAGGATCTTGTAGTAGTAGGAGTCCATCAGGAGCGGGGTGCCGGGGTCCTGGGCCGTCATCTGGTCCCTGAGATGCACCACGGCGGTCTGCAGCAGACTGGCCAGGAAGTCCGCCGAGTACGCTCCGCCCAGTCCGGGCAGCACGTCCTCGACCACATTGCGGCGCAACTGGGTGATCAGCGCATGCCTCTCGGCGGTGAGTTCCCTGTCCGTGGACAGCGTCCGCCACTCCGGCTGCCGCCGCGCGACCTCGGCCAGGACCGACGACTTCCCGGCCCCGTCCGGCCCCAGCAGGACGAAGAACTGGCGATCCGTCATGACGGCCTCCGCTCCGCCAGAGCCCTGAGGCGGGCGCGGTCGACCTTGCCGTTGCCGTTGAGCGGCAGTTCCGGCAGCCGCACACAGCGGCGCGGGACCTTGAACGGCTCGATCTGCTCCCGCATCCGCTCCAGCACCTCCTCCTTGGTCAGGTCGGTGACGGCGGCGAGTACGGAGGGGCGGCCGTCCTCCGGTGGCAGTACGGCGGCGGCGGTGACCTCCGGGATGCGCAGGGCGGCGGCCTCCACCTCGGTGCAGCTGACCCGGAACCCCCGCTCCTTGTACAGGTCGTCGCGGCGGCCGGAGAAGTAGAGGTAGCCGTCCGCGTCGAGGTGCCCGTAGTCGCCGGTGCGCAGTTCGGGGAAGAGCCCCTCGCGCCGCCAGAAGCGCTGGGCGGTCAGTTCCGGGCGGCGCCAGTAGCCGGCCATGACGTGCGGGCCGCGGACGGCGATCTGCCCGATCTCGCCCGGCGGGAGTTCGACGCCCTCGTCGTCGAGGATGACGATCTCCGTGCCGCGCAGCGCCCGGCCGCAGGAGCCGGGCCGTTTCAGATCGCCGTCCGGCTCCATGATCGCTGCGCGTTTGCACTCGGTCAGCCCGTACATGACCTGGATGCGCAGTGCGGGCAGGTGCGCGCGCAGATCGGCCATGGTGCGGGCGGGCAGCGCCGCGCCGGTGTTCGTCAGCAGCCGCAGCCTGGGCAGCGGCGACCCCGGGGCCCGTTTGGCGAGCCAGGCGAGGGTGCCGGAGACCGAGGGCACGCCCGCCAGCACCGTGGCGCCGCTGCGCTGGAGGCCGCGCAGCAGCGGCGGGCCGGCCTCGGCGGTGGTCGCCAGCCGCAGCGCCGCGCCGCTGAGGGCGGCCAGGAAGAGCTGGTAGAGCCCGTAGTCGAAGGACAGCGGCAGTGGGCAGTAGACGATGTCGTCGGAGCGCAGGTGCAGTTCGGCCTGGATGGCCCGCATCGCGAACAGCATCTGCTGGTGCGTGCCGACCACGGCCTTCGGCAGCGAGGTGGTGCCGGACGTGTAGATCAGGCAGGCCGGGTCGGTGGTGAGGGTGCCCGGGTCCGGCAGGCCGTCGGGGGCGTCGCCGGACCGCAGCTCCGCCGCGCGCAGGCACGACACCCCGCGCTCGTGCGCCGTCTGCGCCGCCGCCTCGTCGTCGGTGACCAGGAGGGCAGCCTCGGCGTCGTCGAGGACGTGGATCAGCGGCGCGCCGCGGACGTCCTCGTGGAGCACGCTGAAGACCGCGCCCAGGCGGGAGGCGCCGTACACCGCGGCGGCCACCGCATGCCCGTCCGCGGCGGAGACCAGGACCCGCGAGCCCCGCCGCACGCCGTGGGCGCCAAGGACGCTGGCGGCCGAGGTGCTGGCCGCGGCGAGTTCCCGGTAGGTGAGGGTGGTCTCCTGCCAGACGACGGCGGGTGCGTCGGGGTGGTTCCGGGCGGCGGCGTCGAGGGTGTCGTGGAGGTGGACCGGCGCGGGGGTCCGTGCCGTCGTCATCGCTGCTCCTTCCGGGAGGACGCCGCACCCATCGGCACGACGGTGGTGGCGGTCGCCCGGCAGACGAGTTGGGGGGCCGCGAGCAACCGGGCGGCGCTGGGCCGGTCGGCGCCGCCGGCGGCGATCACCCGGTGCGCCTCCAGGGCGACGACGCGGCGCAGCCGGGTCCGCCGGACCAGGCGCGCGGTCGCCTCCAGGTAGTCGCCAGGGTGGACGGGGGCGGTGAAGCGGATGTCGGAGTACTCCGACAGCAGCCCCTCGTCGCCGTCCGTCCGCACGGTGATCTCGGTGAGCAGATCGCCGAACAGCTGCATGATCCGGGCGCCGTCGATCAGGCCGCCCCCGTAGTGGGCGTCGTGCTGGGCCATCCGCACCCGCAGGAACGCGGTGACGGGGGCCTCTTCGGCGGACGTCCCGGCCGGGGGGACCTCGGGTGTCGTGGACTGCGGTGACATGCCCTCTTCCTCGTACGGGTGGGGGACGGCCCGCGGGGGCGCGGGGGGCGGGGGAGGCGGGTGCTGGGTCGCCACGGCGGTGGCCACGACGAGTTCGTCCTTGTGGGCGATGGAGACCCTCATTTCCTGGAGGCGGAGCCGGTCGGCGACCCGCGCGGCCGCACCGGACAGCTGGGCCGAGGGCGCTCCGTCCGCGGAGCGCCGTACGGTGACGTGGTGGGGGCGCACTCCGGACCCGAAGCCGACGCCCAGCGCCTTGACCACCGCTTCCTTGGCCGCGAACCGGCCGGCGAGGAACTCCCGGGCCCGGGTGGGGCCGCAGACCGCCGCATGGTCGAGCTCCTCCGCGGCGAAGGCGTAGGCCCGGAACCAGGGGCGTCGCAGCAGCCGGTCGAGTTCCCCGATCCGCAGTACGTCGACGCCGGTCAGCACGGTGCCGCTCCGTCCCCGGCGGGGCCGTCCGGTCCGGTGCCGCGGCCCAGCACGGTGCACGACCAGGTGAATCCGCCCCCGCCGGTGAGGAGCAGCGCCACCTCCCCGGCGGCGAGGAGCGCCTCGCGCTGCACCACCGCGAGGTTGGCGAGGAGGTCGCCGCTGCCCAGGTGGCCGGTGCGGGCGCCCGGCCGGTGCACGGCGGCGTGCGGCAACTGCCGCTCCAGGACGGGCAGATAGGTGCGTTCCAGGGTCGCCGGGCCGAGCCGGGGGAGCAGCACATGCCGCACCCGGCGGTCGCCCGGCGCCAGGCCCGCCTGGGCGAGGGCGGAGGTGATCAGTCCGCCGATGGCGACCGGCGCCCGTTCGGCGAACCGGTCCATGCCGCCCGCCGCGGCGAACGCCTTCTTCGTACGCCGGACGTCGACCGGGCGGCTGTGCTCCAAGGGCGCCGGGCTGAACGGGTCGTCACCGCGGTACATGCTCTCCATGTCGGGGGCGGCGCGGACGGTCTGGGCCAGCAGCCGCAGACCGCGGCCGGAGCGGGTGAGCACCGCGGCCGTGGCGCCGTCCCCGTAGGCGACGTGCGAGTCGCTGGTCCAGCGGTCGAAGCCGGGCCGCTGGAAGCGGTCCGAGGTGGTCACCAGCGCGACCCCGGCCGACGGGTCGGCGCACAGGTGCAGGGCGGCCTCGTGCAGGGCCATGGCGCCGCCGTGGCACATCTGCGCGATGCCGACCGGTACCGCGTTGACCGCGCCGACCCCGTCGGCCACGTAGTGGGCCGGTGACCAGAAGTCGTGCCCCTGGTGGTAGGTCCAGCTGTGGAACAGCACATCGACGTCCGCGGGTGCCACCCCGGCCTGCCGCAGGGCGCGCCGGCCGGCCAGTACGGCCATCTCGGGGGCCGCGTGCTCGACGGCGACCGGCACCTCCACCACACCGGACTGCGCCGATTCCGCCGGAGTCAGCACGCCGTCGGACACCTGGGACGCGGCGGACTGCCGGGTGGGGGGCAGCCAGCAGACGGCCGCATCGATCGTCACGTTCTCGCCGAACCGCATGAGTGGGCTCCTCGTGCTCCGGTCGTTCCGCGGAGGGTGGCGTGGGCGCTTCTGACGGAACGCCGCGGCGTCCGCGGAGTTCCGTCAGAAGCGCCCCGGCCATTCGGGGATTCGCTGCGTCACTTACGTCACTACAGACCCGGCGGACCCATCGGTGGATACACCCCCGGCCGCACGTTCCGGTGCGCGTGGTGACTTCGGGCCCGCGGTTCGCCGTTTCTCCCGCGGCGGGATTCCGGATGTATCCGGGTGACCGCCCGGCGGCTCTGTGTCAGAGGAAAGCCGCTCGGCGGGCCCTTTCGGCCCGCCGCACCAAGGGGAAAGGACCGTCGAATGGCGCGCACAGCTGCCGAAGTATGGAAGATCTGGCTGGAAATGTGGAACGAGGACCCGAGGGCCGCACTCAGGATTGTGGGCGACGACTTCCGCGTCCATCTGCCGTCCAAAGCGGCGGTATTCGACACCTCCGCCATTCGTGACGGAGCGGCGCTGGCCGAATGGGTGGCCGGATTCCGGTCCAAGTTCGCGAGCCTGCGCTACGAGACGGACTTCGGCCCCATTCAGGACGGCGAACTGGCCGTCTGGCGCTGGTACGGGACCGCGGAGTGCCTCGGCCGCACGGGCTGGCCCTCCGACGTGCCCGGCGGGACCATCCACTGGTCCGGGGTGGACATCCTGCGGATCGTCGACGGCCAGGTCACCGAGGCATGGACGCAGGGCGTGGAGACCGACCAGGTGCCCGGCACCTCCGCGCCCCGGGAGCAGCGGTGAACGAACGGGATGCCGCACGACCGCCGCGGGCGGCCGCCGACCTCTGGGAGCAGTGGCTGGGCATCTGGAACGGCCACTACGACAACGCCGCGCGCATCGTCGCCGACCAGGTGACGCTGCACCTGCCGCGCTACGGGATGCCGGACCCCGCCGGCATCCCGGACCGTGAGCGGCTGGTCGCCTGGATCGACGCCTTCCGGTCCTCCTACGACCGGGCCCGGTTCCGCACCGTGCTGGGGCCGTTCACCGACGACGGCCACCTCATCGGCCGCTGGCGGTTCACCGGAGACTGGCGGTCGGGACGCCCCGAGGGCGCGACGGCCGCGCCCGGCACCACCGTGGAGCAGCAGGGGGTCGACATCCTGCGCCTCGACGCGGCGGGACGGATCGCCGAGTACTGGCTCTCCGACGATCTGCTGGACGTCTATGTGCAGCTCGGGGCGCCGCTGCCGGTACACCGGACGGCGCCGGCCGAGTGAGGGCACCGGCCGCGAGGGACAACCGCACCTGCGCAAAGGAGGGAACCATGCCGGACAACCGGCGCCCCGTCGCCCTGGTCACCGGTGGTACGCGCGGCATCGGCCGGGCGGTCGCCCGCCGGCTCGCCGCGGACGGGTACGACATCGCCTACTGCGGGCGCGGCGAATCCGCCGGCAGCACCGCGGAGTTGCTGACCGAACACGGCGCGGCCCACTTCTACCAGGCGTGCGACGTGGCGGACGGCGACGAGGTCGGGCGCTTTGTGAAGCGGGTCGCGCGGGAGCTGGGACCGATCGACGTGCTGGTGAACTCGGCCGGCGTGGTCCGGGACCGGAACCTGGTCATGATGCCGTTCGAGGACTGGACCGAGGTCATCGACACGAACCTGACCGGCACTTTCCATTTCTGCCGGGCGGTGGGATTCCAGATGGTGCGCCGCCGTACGGGCGCGATCGTCAATATGTCGTCGGTGTCCGGTGTGCACGGCCACGCCGGACAGGCCAATTACGCGGCGTCGAAAGGCGGCGTCAACGCCCTCAGCCGTTCGCTCGCCAAGGAGCTGGCCCGCTACGGCGTACGGGTCAATGCCGTGGCACCCGGATTCATCGAGAGCGATATGACCGACGAACTCACCGAGCAGGCGAAAGAGCGCGCACTGGCCGGTATTCCGATGGCGCGATTCGGAACGACCGAGGAGGTCGCCGACCTGACCGCGTTCCTGGTATCGGACCGGGCCGCCTACATCACGGGGCAGGTCCTGCAGATTGACGGCGGCATAAGTTTGTGAGGGCGCCGGACCCGGGCACCCCGGAGGAGCCCGACGACGCGGATGCCCACGGATGCCCCGACGCGGCGTACGAGCCGGCGGACGAGGTGCCGGAGTACCTGGTCGAGCGCGTCGCCAACTGGCCGATATCCGGCGGGTAGCCGGTGCCGGGCCCCGCTCGGCCCCTCCGCCGGCCACCCCGCACCACGAGAGCGGGCCGCGCCTTCGGCCACTCCCGCACCCGGCGGTGGTGGCCGAAGGCGCGGCCCGGCAGCAGGCTGACGGCCCGCGGTGCGCCCGCAGTCGGGGCGGCCCGGTTCACCCCGTGCCGGGCTCCGCGGACGCCGCGGCCAGCTGCTTGGTCAGCCGTTGCAGCGCCCGCGCCCGCAGCGGGCCGACCGAGCCGCGGGCCACGCCCAGCCGGCGGCTCACCTCGTCGTAGCTGCACTCCTCGTCGGCGCTGAGCATGCCCAGCAGTGCCTGGTCCCGGGCCGAGAGCCGGCCGAGGGCGTCGAGCACCTCGTCCCGGCGCTCGTTGGACAGCACCGCGCTCTCCGGGCCGGAGTCCGGGGCGGTGGGCCGGTCGAACACCTCCGGTCCGCCCACCGGCACATAACGCAGGGCGCGTTCGCGCTGCTTGAGGCTCTCGCGCTTGGCGCAGGTGGTGAGCCAGGCGGCGAAGCGCTCGGGCGACTGCAGGGTGTGCAGCCCCTGGTAGGCGCGCAGCCAGGTCTGCTGGAAGACCTCCTCGCAGTCCGTCCTGCTCACCCGGTGCGAGCGGGCCACCGCCCACACCAGGGGCGAGAAGCGTCGCACCAGCGCCACCCAGGCCGCCTGACTCCCCTCGCGGCAGGATTCGATGAGGTCGGCGGTGGCGAGGGTGGTGGCGTCGGACCGCTCCGTCAGCGACGGTGACATGGAATGTCCTTTCGCAAGAGGTGGTGAATCGCTGGGGGAGCGGAGCCGCCGCCCGAAATGCCGTGCTGTGTCGGGCAGTTGCCTCACCTGGGATCCGTGCGGACCGGGCGGTCCGCGGGCCCGCGCACCACGAGGCAGCCGACCGAGCCGTCGTGGCCCAGCGCGGTGATCAGCGCCGCCTCACCGGGGTGGGCGCCGCGCTGCCGCCAGGTCTCCACCAGCGCGGCGAGCTGGAGGGGGACCGTCGCGCTGAAGGTCTCGCCCACCGCCTGGCGGACGTCCACGGCCGGCGGGAGGGCGGACGTCCCCAGCGCGTCGCGCAGGGCGCGCAGTTCGAGGCGGTCGGCGCCGACCTGCCCCGTCGCCCCCGGCGCCACGCACCGTACGTCGGCCGCCGCGACCCCGCTGCGCTCCAGGGCCCTGCGGATACACCCGGCCAGGGCGGCGGCCAGGCGCCCGCGAGGCGCGAAGCCCACTTCGGCCGCGAGCACCCGGGCAAGGACCGGGCGGCCCCCGGCGCGGGCCCGCTCCTCCGGCTCGACGACCAGCGCGGCGGCGCCCTCCCCCAGCGGGAAGTCCGGCCGCAGCGCGCCGGAGCGCTGCCAGCCCCAGCCGCTCTGCGCGCTGAGTTCCTCCGCACCGGCCACCAGCAGGCACGCGGCCTGCCCCTGCCGGATGGCGTTGCGCGCATAGCGCAGCGCCTGGACGCCGGCGAGCGCACCGCCGGCGACGGTGGCGTTCACACCGTGCAGCCCGTTGCGGATGGCGACCTGGCCGGCGGCGCAGTTCATCACGGTGTTGGGGAAGAGGCTGGGGTTGACGAGGTAGGGGCGGTCGGCCTGGAGGGTCCGCAGCGAGTACTCGCCGGAGCTGCGCACCGAACCGGTCGCCGTGCCCATCACCACGCCCGCACCCGGGCTGACCGTCCCGGGGTACGACGCCAGCGCCATATCGCACGCCACCAGGGCGAGCCGGGTCGTACGGTCCAGGTTGCGCAGGCCCTTGCGGCCGAGCAGCTCCTCGTACGGCAGCGGCGGGACGGCCCGCACGGGCCGTGGCGGCAGGGTCTCGCCGCCGAGGTCCGGCAGTTCCCCGGCGGCCGCGGTGCCGGCGGTCCCGGAGAGGGCGGCGGTCAGCGCCGCGCTGCCGACGCCGGCCGGGGAGAGGGCCGCGGCGGAGGTCACGGCCAGCGTGGCCAGGGCCGGGGCGGGCTCGTCGGCGGAGCGCGGGAGCCGGGCGGTGTCGGTGCTCATGCTGCCTTCCCCAGGATGACGATGGCGTTGTTGCCGCCGAAGGCGAAACCGTGGTTCTGGACCACCTGAGGTGCGGCCGGCCGGGCCGTGCCGGGCACCGGGTCGAGACCGGGACCCAGCTCCGGGTCCACCCGTTCGACGTTGGCCGTCGGCGGCAGGAAGCCGTCGTACAGGGCCCGGCAGCAGATCAGCGCCCCGAAGCCGCTGGCCGCCCCCATGGTGTGGCCGATCATCGACTTGATCGAGCTGATCGGCGGCATGCCGGTCCCGAACACCTCGCGCACCGCGGCGACTTCGGTGGCGTCGTTGGTGCGGGTGCCGGTGCCGTGGGCGCAGATGTAGTCGATCTGCTCGGGGGCGACACCGGCGTTGGTGTGGGCCTGGCGGATGCAGCGGGCGATGGTGGCGGCGTTGGGGTGCACCATGTGGTCGGCGTCGCAGTTGAGGCCGTAGCCGAGGACCTCGGCGTAGATCCGGGCGCCGCGTGCGACCGCCCGTTCGTACGGCTCCACCAGCAGGGCGACGCCGCCCTCGGCGGTGAGGATGCCGGCCCGTCCGGCGTCGAAGGGGCGGCAGACCTCCTCGGCGAGCGCACCGAGCCGGTAGAACCCGGCGTGCGCCCAGCGGTTCACCGAGTCCGCGCCGCCGGCGAACATGTAGTCGGCCTCGCCCTGCGCGACCATGTCGCAGGCGTAGCCGAGCGCGTAGTTGCTGGCCGAGCAGGCGGTGGCGAGGGTCAGCGCCTCGCCCTCCAGACCGAGTTCGGTGTTGACGGCGGCGGCGATCCGGCCCGCCGGAACCGCCTGGACCACGGCGGGGGCCAGGGACTTCAGCCCGTCGCCGCGCCACTGGCCGACCAGCTGCTCGACGGCGGCCGACTCGCCACTGGTGGTGCCCATGACCGAGCCCGCCCGGGCGCGGGCCAGGTCCTGGGGTCCGAGGCCCGCGTCGCGCGCCGCCAGCCGGGCCGCGGAGGCGGCGAACTGGCTGCTGCGGCCCCACCGTTCGGGATCGATCCGGGACAGCCACTCCCGCGGCCGGAAGCCGGTGACCTCGCCGGCGTTGCGGTGGGGGAAGCCTGTGGCGTCGAAACCGCTGATCGGGCCGGTGGTGCACCGGCCGGCCCGGATGGTGGCGGTGAAGTCGTCGGCACCGATACCGGCACTGCTCACCGCCCCCAGCCCGGTGATCACCACGCGCCGGCCCGGCCGGTTCGCGGACCGGGTCACTGATCCGCACCCTTTCGGTTGCGGGCGAAGACGTCCCGTACTCCGCTGAGGTTGACCATCTCAGGCAGCTGGTCCTGCGGGATCTCGACGTCCAGGTCCTGTTCGATCCGCGCGAGGATCTCGATGGCCAGCAGGGAGTCGGCCTCGTGGTCGTTGACGAAGTGGCTGGTCTCCGTCAGCTCCTCGGGCTCCAGCTCCAGCACGTCGATGACGATCTCGCGCAGCTGCCGGGCCTGCTCTTCGGTCACGTCGGGGTGGGACGTGGTCATGGTTGCTCCTCGGGGTTCGGGGGGTTCGGCGGGTTCACGCGCTGCGGTGCCGCAGGTTCACGGCGGCGGCCCGGCCGAGGGCCGTGGGGCTGAGGAAGCGCGCCGGGCCGATCAGCCGGGACGCGAACAGGTGCATATGGCGGGCCATCGACTCGTCCCGGGCGGCGGCGGAGAACATCAGCCGCTCGAAGGGGTTGAAGGGGCGGGCCTTGGCGTAGTCGGCGGCGAGGAACTGGTGGCCGCGCAGCTGCCGACGATGGCGTCGGCGGTAGGTGTCGAGCGCCAGGTCCATGGCCTCCCGGCTGCCCGAGACGGCGGCCGCGCGGGCGGCGGTGGCGAGCCACTGCGCCGACTGCAGCGCCCAGCCGCAGCCGACCCCCCACAGCGGGTCTCCGGTGAGGGCCGCGTCGCCGATCAGGGCGAGACCGGGCGCGGTCACCTGCCGGCTGACAAGGGGGTAGTTGGTGGTGCCGACGATCTTCGAGACGCGTTCGGCGCCGCTCAGGTCGGGGGCCTCGGGCAGCCGGCCGACGAAGTCGAGGAAGCTGCCTTCGAGGTCCGCTCGGAAGGCGGGCAGCCGCTTCTTGTCGGGGATGAGGGCGATGACGGTGATCCCGTCGTCGTTCGGCATCGCATAGGCGACATCCGGGTCGAGGAACCAGCAGTGCGACTCCTCGCGCGCCATCCGCACCCCGCGGAACTGCGCGAAGTAGCTGAACCGGTTGTTCCTGTGCGCCTGTTCGCGGACTCCGGCCAGCCGGGCGACGGTGGAGTCCTTGCCGTCCGCCCCCACCACGAGGCGCGCCCGGATCTCCTGCTCGCCCTCGGCGGAGGCGGTGCGCACGCCCGCGGCGCGGGAGCCGTCGCGCAGCAGAGCGGTGACGGTGTGCCCCGACAGGAGGTCGACGCCGGGCTGGTCGGCGGCGTAGGAGCGCAGCAGCGGGTCGAGCGTGCTGCGCCGCACGTTGTAGCCGTGCGCCAGAGGGACGCCGTCCCGGCCGGGGCGCGGCTCGATCCAGCCCCAACGGGTGTACCAGCGCGCCTGGTTGGCGATGGCGCCGGCCTCGCGCAGCAGCGGGGAGACGCCCAGGTCGTCGAGCACCTGGTAGGCGCACGGCTGGAGGTAGTGCGTGCACAGGACCTTGTGCGCCTCGGGGGAGGAGCGCCGTTCGAGCAGCGCCACCCGCGCGCCGGCCCGGGCCAGGAGGACCGCGGCGGTGCACCCCGCGAGGCTGGCACCGCTGATGGCTACGTCGTATTCCCTTACCTGTGGGGAGGTCACGCTGTCCTCATCTCCTCGGCTGAGTGGGGAAGTCGGAGCATCGGAAGGAAGTCGGTGATCTGCGCGGCCACCTGGGCCGGCTGCTGGGTCTGGCAGAAGTGGCCGAGGTGCGGGGCCCGGTGGACGGTGATGTCGCGGGCCCGGCGGCGCAGCACTTCGAGGTCGTCGCCCGGGGCGGCGGTGTCGTCCAGTCCGCCGACCACGAGCAGCGGTGCCGTGATCCGGTCCACGGGCAGGTCGGGCAGCCGGGCCAGCTCCAGGTAGAACTGCAGGAAGCCCTCCGGCTCGACCCGCTCCAGCACCTTGTCGGCCATGATGCGCAGCAGCTCGCCGTTCACCGTGCGGCCCCGGGTGTGGAGTTGGACCTTGAGGCCCTCGGTGATGGTGCGCCGGAAACGGGTTCTGGCCTCGGCGAAGAACTCGGGGGTCAGCGACCGGTCGCCGACCCGCCACACGGGCGCCACCAGGGCGGCCGGGACGTCGCGGTAGGGGTGGTCGGGGTGGCGGGCGAGCAGCTGGAGCAGGGCGCAGGCGCCGAAGGAGTGCGCGACGACGAGGTCCGGGGGCCGGTCCAGGGTGTCGAACGCGCGCGCCAGCCAGGTGGCGGCGTCCCCGTGGCGCGGCCAGGTATGCGCGGAGCCGGCCCGCCAGGGCAGCGAGAGCGCGGATGCCCGCACCGTCCGCGGCAGATGCTCCAGCAGCGGCCGCCAGCTGTCCCAGCCCTCCTCGAAGCCGTGGACGAGCACCACATGAGGCGCCGGCGCCGCCCCGGCGTCCGGGTCCTCCCGCCGTTCCCACACGGCCAGTTCCGTGCCGTCGGCGTGGACGGTGCGCGCCTGCCGCCACCGGGCGGCGGCCGGCGGTCGGTGCCTCACGACGAGCGGAGCGCGGCCCGTGGGGACGCACCGCGAGTTCTCTTCGAGGCGGCTGCCGCAGAACGGCGCAACGTGCTGGGCGCGGACTGCCGTGCGCTTTCCACAGGAATTCGGCAAAGCATTCTGCATCTGGAATACATAGCCCCCACAAAACCCTTCCCCGTATGCGGTCAACCCGAATAACCGAGGCCCCGCGCCGCGAGGGAGGCGAGCGGATGTGGATACGCAAAAACACGTCCGTGAGTTCGCAGAATGAATCCCCCGAGGCGAATGCAGCTTCACAAGGCGGCGCTGCACTGTCAAGGTGACGAAACCCATAGGTCAGGTTGCTGCCATCCGGTGGCCCAGGGGCTTTTACCGGGGTTCGAGATCGCCGCAGGCGGCGCCGGGGCCGCCCGGCGCCAGCGGCCCCGGCGCCCCGCCCGCCGGAAAGAATCGGCGCTCCGGGTGTATCCAAAGGGACTTGTGAATGCCCTGTAGGGATGCAGGCTCTTCCCTCACCGATTTTCTCGCGAAGCGCTCTGGGCGCCAAAGGAAGGCCATGGCATCCACCGTTTTGAACGTTTCACGATGAACTACCGCGCAGTAACGACGAGTTCGCGAGGAGCCCGCAATTGACTTCGAAGTCGCACATCGCCTTCACGAATATCGGATTGCACGGCCATGTGCTCCCGACGCTGCCGGTCGCCCGTGAACTCGTCGCCCGGGGCCACCGGGTGAGCTACGCGGTGCCGGAGCGGTTCGCCCCCCTGGTCGAGGCGACCGGGGCCCGCCCGGTCCCGTACCGCTCGGCCTGGCCCGCCGACGACGACGCGACGAAATCGCTGACCGGCTTCACCGCGATCGTCTCCGCCATGCTCGACGAGGCCGAGTCCGCACTGCCCCAGCTCTCCCGGGCCTTCGACGCCGACCGCCCGGACGCCCTCGTCTACGACGTGTTCGCGTACGGCGCCCGCGTCCTCGGCCTGCGCTGGGGCATCCCCACCCTCAACTTCTGGCCGTTCGCCGTGCCTTACGAGGGCAAGGACAACGGCATCGCGGCGGTCTACCGCGGCCTGCTCGACGACCCGGACGCCCACCGCCTGCGGGACCGCTTCTCCCGGTGGCTGGCCGGCAACGGCGTCGACATGACGGTGGCGGACTTCGGGCTCGTGCCCGAGCAGGGCATCGCCTCGATCACCCGGACCCTGCAACCGCACGCCGACAAGGTCGACGAACCCCGCTTCTCCTTCGTCGGACCGTGCTTCGGGCCGCGCGGCGACACCACCGCCTGGACCCCGCCCGCCGCCGGGCGCACCGTGCTGGTCTCCCTCGGCTCGACGTTCACCAACCGGCCGGACATCTACCGGCAGCTGGTGGCCGCGTTCGCCGGCTCCGACTGGCATGTCGTGCTCCAGACCGGCAAGTTCGTCGCCGCCGAGGCGCTCGGCCCGATCCCGGACAACGTGGAAGTCCACGAGTGGCTGCCCCAGCTCGACGTCCTCGCCCACACCGACGCCTTCGTCACCCACGCCGGGATGGGCGGCACCGTCGAGGCGCTCAGCCACGGGGTGCCGATGCTCACCCTCCCGCAGGGCGCCGACCAGTTCTTCATCTCCGACCGGCTCGTCGAACTCGGCGTCGCCCGGCGCCTGCACGAGGACGAGCTGACCGGGGGCACCGTCCGCACGGCCCTGGAGGAGTTGCTCGCCCGCCCCGGGCTCACCACCCGGCTGGACCGGCTGCGCGCGGAGATCCGCGCCTCCGGCGGCGCATCCGCCGCGGCCGACCTCGTCGAGCACCGCCTGCGCCGAGGGCCGCAGCAGCCGCAGACCTGACCTCGCCCGGCCACACCTGGCCCCTCTCCTGACGAACGGGGAAGACGTGACACTCAACATCGCGATCATCGGTGCCGCGGGATTCGTCGGCACCAACCTCGCACTCGCCGCCGAAGAGCGCGGACACCGCCTGACTCTGGTCGACGTCAGCGACCGCCTCGGACGGCTGGACGCCGCCGGCCTCATGGAGCGCGCCGACTGCCACTTCCTGGACCTGGCACAGCCGGGCGCCCGGATACCCGACTGCGACGTCATGATCAGCCTCGCGGCCCTGCCGCAGGTGGACTTCTCGCTCCACCACCCGGAGCGCACCTTCACCAACAACATCGGCATCATGTCCGCCGTCCTGGAAGCGGCCCGGCTGCGCCGGATCCCGCTGCTCTTCGCCTCCTCCATCGAGGTCTACGGAGGCAACGACGGCGATCTGCTGACCGAGTCCAGCGCACTGCGGCCGCTGTCCCCCTACGCCGCCTCGAAGATCGCCTGCGAGAGCCTCACCGAGTCCTACCAGCACGTCTACGACACCGTGTCGACGACCGTGCGGCTGACCAACCTCTACGGACCGTGGCAGGCCCCGGACCGCATCATCCCCCGCATCACCGCCCAGGCGCTGCTCGGCATCGAGTCGGAGGCGGTCACCGGCCGGCTGCGGGACTTCCTCGCCGTCCAGGACGCCGTGGGCGTGCTGCTCGACCTCGCCGAGAACGGGCCCTGGGGCGAGACGTTCAACCTCGCCGCCGGCCGCCACACCCCGCTGGAGGAGGCGGCGGAGGCGGTGATCGGCACCGCGGGCCGCGGCTCCTTCGTGACCCGGGACGTCCCCCAGGCCGACGGCCGCGGCAGCTCCCTGGTGGCCACCTCCGCCCGCCTGACCGAGGCCACCGGATGGAAGCCCACCACGGACCTGTGGGACGGAGTGGGCCTGACGACGGACTGGTACCGCGACCACCGCGGCTGGTGGGCGCCCTTCGAGGACCAGGTCCGCGCCGACCGGAGCGGCCCGGAGTTCCTCCTCGACCACGCCTTCCCGTTCTGGGCCAACTGACGAGGACACCACACATGACGGACTCCCTCGTCACACTGGAAGACATCGCCGCGCACACACCCGAGCGCACGGTGACGGTGCGGGACCTGGCGGAACCCCTCGGGCTCAACCCGTCGAAGGTGCGCCTGTTCACCACCATGCAGGGCCTGAAGGAGCTGCGCCACGACCCCGGGGCCGACCTCTTCCAACTGGTGCTGCCCGCGGCCCGCCGGGTCCTCGACGCCCTGCCGTCGAAGGAGCGGGTGAGGTACCTGCTCTTCGGCCACGCCACCCAGCAGATCGCCCCGCACGGCATCTGCCCCGCGCGGGTCCTGCGCAGGGAACTCGGGCTGGACCACGCCGTCGCCTTCGCCGTCACCCAGCAGAACTGCGCGACCGGCATGGCCGCCATCGACATCGCCGGAGAGCTGCTCCGGTCGGACGGCGACCCGGACGCCAGGGCCCTGGTGGTCACCGGCGAGAAGTCCTTCACCCCCGGTGTCCAGCTCGTCCCGGACACCGCGCTGATGGGGGAGGCCGCGGCGGCCTGCCTGGTGGCCGTCGACGGCCCCGGAGACCCCGTGCGCTCGTATGTGACGCGGACGCTGGGCGCGTACGCCAACGGTGTCCGCCTCGGCAAGGAGAAGGCCGCCGAGCTGGGGCAGATCTACCCCGACCGGTTCGCGGACGTGATGCGCAAGGCCGTCGCCGACGCCGGCCTGACCCTGGACGACATCGACCTGCTGATCCCGCACAACGTCAACATGATGTCCTGGCGCCAGACGATCAAGGCGATGGGCTTCCCCCGGGAGCGGACCTACCTCGACAACATCCCCCGCTTCAGCCACTGCTTCGCCTCCGACGTGCTGCTGAACTACACCACCCTCAAGGCCGAGGGGCGCCTGGTCCCCGGCCGCCACTACCTCATGGCCTCCGTCGGCGTCGGCACGACCTTCGCCGCCATGGTCTTCACCCACCGGGGGAGCTGACCGATGGCGCAGACATCAGCGACGGTGCAGGGCCTCGCCGTCACGGACCTCGCCGAGGAGTTCGGCACCCCCTTCTTCCTCTACGACGCGGACCGCCTCGAACGCGACTATCGGGAGGTGCGCCGGCTGCTCCACCCCGGCGCGGACCTGTTCTTCTCCCTCAAGGCCAACCCGAACGTCAGCGTGTGCGCCGTGCTCGGCGCACTGGGCTCCGGCGCCGAGGTCTCCTCACTGGCGGAACTCACCACCGCGCTGTGGGCCGGTATCGCACCGCAGGACGTCATCTTCCTGGGGCCCGGCAAGACCCCGCGCGAGATCGAGGCATGTGTACGCACCGATCTGCGGGCCGTCGTCTGCGAGTCGCCGGCGGAACTGACCCGGCTGGAGCGGGCGGCACGGGACGCGGGCCGCACCGACGTGCCGGTGCTGCTGCGCATCAACCCCGACTTCACCACCAAGGGGTCGGGGCTCTCGATGGGCGGCAGGCCCCGCCAGTTCGGCATGGACGCAAGCCTGCTGCGCGAGCAGCGGCACCGGCTGCGGGAACTGCGCCACCTGCGGATACGCGGCTTCCACGCCTATATGGGGACCCGCTTCCTGCGGCACGAGGACATCGTCCACAACACCCGGGAGATCCTGCGGCTGGCGGCGGAGCTCGCCGCCGAACTGGACCTGCCCTGCGAACTCGTCGACATCGGCGGCGGGTTCGGGGTGGCCTACTTCGACAACGAGACCGACCTGGACCTGCCGGCCCTCGCGGCCGGTGCCGACGACGTCATCGGCGGCTTCCTCCAGGCGCACCCCGGCTCCCGGGTCATCTGCGAACTGGGCCGCTACCTCACCGCGCGGTGCGGCACCTACGTCAGCCGGGTCCTGGACGTCAAGGAGTCGATGGGCACCCGCTTCGCCGTCACGGACGGCGGTACCCACCACCACATGGCCGCCGTCGGCGTGGGCAGCTTCGTCAAACGCAACTTCCCCCTGCGCGCGCTGACCCGGCCCGCCGGGGGCGAGCAGCCCTACACGGTCACCGGCCCGCTGTGCACACCCAACGACGTGCTCGGCAAGAACGTCCTCCTGCCCCCGCTCGAACCCGGCGACCTGATCGGGGTCGAGCGGTCCGGGGCCTACGGCCCCTCCGCCTCCCCCGGGCTGTTCCTCAGCCACGGATTCCCCGCCGAGGTCATGGTCCGCGCCGGCCGCGCCCATCTGGTGCGGGTCCGCGACACGGTGGAGGACCTGCTGAGCCGGCAACGGCTCGTCCCCATGTGACCCCGGCCCGCCGGAGCAGCCCGGCCGGCCGCCCGAGAAACCCCGCCCACCACCGAGAACGCAGGAGATGTGATGGACCGCCAGCAGATGGTCGGCACCATTCAGTCCGCCCTCAGCGGCGTCCTGGAGCGTGACGTGCCCGGAGTGTCGGAGGAGACGAGGTTCTTCGACGACCTCCACCTGGACTCCACGTCGATCCTGGAGTTGCTGATGGCCCTTGAGGAGGAGGTCGGCTTCACCGTCGACCCCGAGGAGATCGACATGGACGACTTCGTGTCCGTGGCGACCTTCATCGACTACCTGGAAAGGGTGCAGACCACGTGATGCCCGGCCTGGAAGGCGCCGCCGCCGTCCTCGACCCGCCGCCCCGGCAGTACGAGGAGAACCCGCACAGCCAGGCGTTCTACCGCGATCTGCTGGCCGCGTACGACCAGAGCGCCGACCCGGAGCAGTTCGCCGCCGGACCGCAGTACACCCACCGGCAGCTGACCGACCTGCTGGCCGGCCACCCGTCGCTGCGCGGGCGCCTGGCGGACCTCGTCGTCGTGGCGCACGCGCTGCCCGACTCCCAGCCGTACGGGGTGACCGCCTCCTACGCGGGGCTGCTCTTCGGCGACGACTCGCACGGGTTCGCCGTCTCCGAGCAGGGGCTGTCCGCGCCCTTCACCGCGCTGCGCATCCTGACCGGCTTCTGGCGCAGCGGCCGCACCCGGCGGCCCGTCCTGCTGGTACTGGAGCAGACCACGCTCCCGGCGCGCGACCCCGCCGTGCACGGCGAGCGCCCGCTCGTGGACTCCGGCGCCCTGCTGGCCTTCGGCGGCGAAGGGCGCCTGGGGCCGCGGGACGCCGACGACGTCCACCTGGAGCTGACCCGCGAGGAGCTGACGGCCCGGCTCAACGCCCTGGTGGACCAGGACCCCCAGGGGACGCTGGTGGTGCTGGGCCCCTCGGCCGTCCGGCGCCTCGGCCCGGTCCTCCGCGGGCCACACCGCCACGAGGCGGCGCCCGGCACCTACGCCACCGGCGTCTGGGTGGCGCTCGCCGACAACTGGCCTGACTGGCAGGCCCGTTACCGCCGGATCGCGTTGTGTGATCTCGAACTCACCACGGATCAGGGGTGCCTGGCCGTCCTATACGGTGATCCCGATGCATCGGGGGGTTGAGGGCGTGACCGCTGGGGGAGCCGCGAGCGCACCGCCGCACACCCCGCCCGCCCGCCTCCCGGAGCGCACCGCCGGCCCCCTGCTCGTCGGACTCTTCGCCGCGGCCTACTGCGGGGTCTACATCGCGCTGGTCACGCCGGTGACCGTCACGCTCGCGGTCAAGGCCCAGCAGATCGCGCCGCACGACAAGCAGGCGGTGCTCTCGCTGGCCCTGGGGATCGGGTCCGTACTGGCGATCCTGGGCAATCCGCTGTTCGGCAGGCTGAGCGACCGGACCACCTCGCGGTTCGGGATGCGCCGGCCCTGGCTGGTGGGCGGGCTCGCCGGCGGGCTGGCGGGCCTGCTGGTCTGCGCGACGACCCAGGACGTCGCCACCCTGGTGGCCGGCTGGTGCCTGACCCAGCTGGGGTTCAACGCGGTGCTCGCGGCGCTGATCGCCGTACTGCCCGACCAGATACCCGAACACCGGCGCGGTGCGGTCTCCGGCGTCCTGGGGCTGTGCCTGTCGGTCGCCCTGGTGGTCGGCAGCTTCCTGGCGCAGGCCGTCTCCTCGTCGGTCGTGCTGATGTTCATGGTGCCGGCCGGGGTGGGCGCGCTGACGGTGCTCGCGCTGGTCGCCGTACTGCGCGACCGCCGTCTCACCGAGCGCCCGCCCTTCGGGGTGCGGGAGCTGGCGCGGAGCTACTGGGTCGACCCCCGGCGCCACCCCGACTTCGGGTGGGCCTGGCTGAGCCGCTGCCTGATGTTCATGGGGACGTCCGTGCTCAGCGCCTACAAGACGTTCTACCTCTCCGACCATCTGGGATACGCCGCCGCGCAGGTGCCGCGGCTGGTGTTCTGGGCCCTGCTCACCCAGACCGCCGTCACCGTGGTCGGCAGCCAGGTCAGCGGCTGGCTCTCCGACCGTGTGCAGCGGCGCAAGCCCTTCGTGGCGGGGGCGGCGGTGCTGTACGGGCTCGGTCTGCTGGTGATCTCACTGGCCGACTCCTTCGGGCTGTTCCTCCTGGGCATGGCCATCACCGGCATCGGCTTCGGGACCTATCTCTCCGTCGACCTCGCGCTGGTCACCGATGTCCTGCCGAGCCGTGCGACGGCCGGCCGGGACCTCGGCGTCTTCAACATCGCCACCGCGCTGCCGCAGTCCCTGGCCCCCACGCTCGCGCCCGCCGTCCTGGCCGTCGGCGGGGGCGGGAACTATGCCCTGCTGTTCCTGCTCGCCGCCCTGTGCGCGGTGGCCGGAGCGGCAGCACTTCAGCCCGTGCGGGCGGTCCGGTGAAAGGTCCGCCGCGCGGGTCGCACCTGATCCCAAGGAGTACTCGTGACAACCTCTCCCCCCACCACGGCGCAAGGGGCACCCGCCGACGCCAGGCGCTTTCCCGTGTGGCTGGTGTGCCTGTGCGTGGCGTCCTTCACCGCCGGCACGGACAACTTCGTCATCGCCGGTGTGCTCAAGGACATCGCCCAGGGCCTGCATGTCTCGGAAGCCGTGGCGGGGCAGCTGATCACCGTCTTCTCGCTGACCTACGCGTTATCGGCGCCCTTCGTGGCCCTGCGGACCGCGCGCTACCCGCGGCGGCGGGTGCTGATGACGGCGCTGGCCGTCTTCGCCGCGGCGAACGTGGGGGCCGCCCTCGCGCCCACGTACGGCGTGCTGGTGGTCTTCCGGATCCTCACCGCCCTGGCCGGCGCGTCGATCATGCCCGCGGCGTTCTCCACCGCCGCCGCGCTGGCGCCTAAGGGGGCCGTGGGCCGCTATCTGGGCTCCGTCACCTTCGGGCAGTCCGTCGCCCTGGTCGTCGGCGTCCCGGTCGGCACCGCGATCGCCGGCGCCTTCGGCTGGCGCGCCACGATGATCTTCGTCGGCGCCCTGGCACTGGTGGTGATCGCCGGAGTCGCGGCCTTCCTGCCCGCGCTGCCCGGCGTCCCGGCCATCCCGCTGCGCCGCCGGCTCGCCCCGCTGGGGCACCGCCCGGTGCTGCTGGGCCTGGTGGGCACCGTCGTCGGCGCCACCGGCAACTTCATGACCTTCAGCTATATCGCGGTCATCGCCGACGACCTCGGCCGCTCCGGCCCCGGCCAACTGGCCTTCCTGGTCTCCCTCATGGGCATCGCCAGCGCCTGCGGCGCCCTGATCGGCGGGCGCGCCGCCGACTCCTGGGGAGCCGGCCGCACCATCGTGCTCGCCCTGTCCCTCCAGGTCTCCTCGACCCTGCTGCTCGCGGTCTTCGGCTGGGCGTGGCCGGGCAGCGTGTCCGTCGTCGCGGTGGCCCTGCTGCTGGCCGGCTGGGGCGTCTTCGGCGGCGCGCTCAACCCGCCCCTGCAGACCCGGCTGCTGTCGCTCGCGGGCGACGCCGGCAACGAGGTGGTGGCGCTCAACAGCAGCTGCCTGTTCCTGGGCATCTCGCTCAGCGGCGGGCTGGGCGGACTGGTCCTCGCCGGCCTCGGGCCGGTCGCGGTGCTCGCCGCCGCCGGCGCGGTGGGAGCGGTATCCGTCCTGATCCTGTCGTGGTCGATCTATGGGGACAAGGCGACCGGGAGCCAGAATGCCTGAGAGGTCTTCAGGTCAGGACTCCGGCGCCCCGGCCGGGATGGGAAACAAGGAGCTGTCGATGGTTGACCACTATGACGTCGTCGTGCTGGGCGCCGGCCCCGGGGGCTATGTCGCGGCCATCCGGGCGGCCCAGTTGGGCCTGCGCGTCGCCGTCGTCGAGGAGAAGTACTGGGGAGGCGTCTGCCTCAACATCGGGTGCATCCCCACCAAGGCCCTGCTGCGCAACGCCGAGTTGGCCCATATCTTCACCCGCGAGGCGAAGACGTTCGGGATCAAGGCCGACGGCGAGGTGCGCTTCGACTACGGCGAGGCATTCCGGCGCAGCCGCCGCGTGGCCGACGGCCGCGTCAAGGGCGTGCACTACCTCATGAAGAAGAACAAGATCACCGAATACGACGGCCGCGGCACCTTCGTGGACGCCACCCGCCTCCAGGTGGCCCACGCCGACGGCACCACCAGCACCGTCGGCTTCGACCACTGCATCATCGCCACCGGCGCCACCCCGCGGATGCTGCCCGGCACCGGCCGCACCGACCGGGTGGTCTCCTACCAGGAGCAGATCCTCGACGAGACGCTGCCGGAGAGCATGGTGATCGTCGGCGCCGGTGCGATCGGCGTCGAATTCGCCTACGTCCTGCACAACTACGGCGTGCGGGTCACCCTCGTGGAGTTCCTCGACCGCATCGCCCCCCTGGAGGACGAGGAGGTCTCGGCGGAGCTGGCCCGCCAGTACCGCAAGCTCGGCATCGGGGTCATGGCCGCCACCCGCGTCGAGTCCATCGACGACACAGGGCCCCAGGTCCAGGTGCACGTCCGCACGAAGGACGGCGCACAGCAGACCCTTGAGGCCGGCAAGGTGCTGGTGGCCATCGGCTTCCAGCCGAACGTCACGGGCTACGGCCTGGAGAACACCGGCGTCCGGCTCGCCGACGGGGGCGCCGTAGCGGTGGACGAACGGTGCCGCACATCGGTACCGGGCATCTACGCCATCGGCGACGTCACCGCCAAGCTGATGCTCGCGCACGCGGCGGAGGCGATGGGGGTGGTGGCGGCGGAGACCATCGCCGGCGCGGAGACCATGGAGCTGGACTTCCCCATGATTCCCCGCGCCACCTACTGCCAGCCGCAGATCGCCAGCTTCGGCTGGACGGAGGCGCAGGCCCGGGAGAAGGGCTTCGACGTACAGGTCGCGAAGTTCCCCTTCGCCGCCAACGGCAAGGCCCACGGCCTGGGCGACGCCACGGGCTTTGTGAAGATCCTCAGCGACGCCCGGCACGGCGAACTCCTCGGCGCGCACATGGTGGGCCCCGACGTCACCGAGCTGCTGCCGGAGCTGACCCTGGCCCAGCAGTGGGACCTCACCGTGCACGAGGTCGCCCGCAACGTCCACGCCCACCCCACCCTGTCCGAAGCGGTCAAGGAAGCGGTGCACGGCCTGGCCGGACACATGATCAACTTCTAGGGCGCACCGCGGGGCGCCGGGAGCGGACGGGCAGCGCAGCGCCGCCCGCCCCGGCCCCCGCCGCGCAGCGGGCCCGGCTCAGGCGGGCTCCGCCAGTTCCGCCAGCAGCCGGGGCAGCGCGCTGCCGATCGGCTCGCGGATCACCTCGGCGGCCAGCTCGTCGTACGGCGTCGGTTCGGCGTTGACGATGATCAGCCGCGCGCCGTGCTCGGCGGCCACTCCGGCGAGCGAGGCGGCCGGCTGGACCTGGAGCGTGCTGCCGACCGCGAGGAAGACCTCGGCGGCCTTGGCCACGCCCAGTGCCGTACCGAGCACCTGCGGATCGAGCCGCTCGCCGAACATCACCGTCGCCGACTTCAGGATCCCGCCGCAGGTCAGGCACGGCGGATCGGGCTCGCCGGCGGCCACCCGCGCCAGTGCCCGGCGCATCGAGGACCGGGCGTGACAGCGGGTGCAGACCACCGCCCGCACCGTGCCGTGCAGTTCGAGCACCTTGCGCTCGGGCATCCCCGCGAGCTGATGCAGCCCGTCGACGTTCTGCGTGATCACCCGCACCGGCGTACCGGACCGCTCCAGCCGGGCCACCGCCTCATGCGCGACGTTCGGCTTCGCCCGGAAGGCCGGGCTCTCCTGCCGCATCCGCCACGACCGCCGCCGGATCTCCGGGTCGCTCATGTACGCGTCGTAGGTGACCAGCTTCTCGGCCTCCGGGTCGCGCCGCCACAGCCCGTTCGGCCCGCGGTAGTCCGGAATCCCGGAGTCCGTGGAGATCCCGGCGCCGCTCAGGATCGCGACGAGGGGGCGGCGGGACGCCGGGACGGAGCGGTCGTGCGACGCATCGGTGCCGGTCATGCTGCGAGCGTACGCAGCCGGCCGGCCGCCGTCGCGTCATTTGTGGGCCTGCCCGGGGGCGGACGCGCACGGGCATGGGCAGCGGGGGACCAGGGGAGGGGTAGGTAGCCGTCCAGCCATCCCAGGCCCGTCGTGTCACCCCACACCCCCCGGGGACCCCAGGTGCCACCCCACTAGGAACAGGAGCCGCCGTGTTCACCACCCGCCCCACCCTGCAGGGCACCTTCGGGATGGCCGCCACCACGCACTGGCTGGCGTCCCAGTCGGCGATGGCCGTGCTGGAGGACGGCGGCAACGCCTATGACGCGGCCGTGGCGGCCGGGTTCGTCCTGCACGTGGTCGAGCCGCATCTGAACGGTCCCGCCGGTGAGGTGCCGATCATCCTGGCCCCCGCGGACGGCCCGGTACGGGTGCTCTGCGGCCAGGGACCGGCACCGGCCGGGGCGAGCGTGGCGCACTACACCTCGCTCGGACTCGACCTGGTACCCGGTACGGGGCCGCTCGCCGCCGCCGTCCCCGGGGCCTTCGACGCCTGGATGGTGCTGCTGCGCGACCACGGCACCAAGACCCTGGCCGAGGTGCTCCGGTACGCCGTCGGATACGCCGAGCATGGCCACCCGGCCGTCGAGCGGATCGGCGAGACCGTCGAGACGGTCCGGGAGCTCTTCGAGACGGAGTGGACCTCCTCCGCCGAGATCTACCTCCCCGGCGGCACCTCCGTCGCCCCGGGCGGACTGCTCAGGAACCGTCCGCTGGCGGCCACCTGGCGCCGGCTGACCGCGGAGGCCGAGGCCGCCGCGGCCGGCCGGGAGGCGCAGATCGACGCCGCCCGCCGCATCTGGCGCGAGGGCTTCATCGGCGAGGCGCTCGCCGCGTTCGCGGCCCGCCCGGCCATGGACACCTCCGGTGAACGGCACGCCGGCACGCTCACCGGAGACGACCTGGCCGCCTACCGCGCCACCTACGAAGCGCCCGTCACCTACGACTGGAACGGATGGACCGTCGCCAAGGCGGGCGGCTGGTCCCAGGGCCCCGCATTCCTCCAGCAACTGGCCCTGCTGCCCGAGGAGTTGCCCCCGTACGGCAGCTCCGGCTACGTGCATCTGCTCATCGAGGGCGGAAAGCTGGCGATGGCGGACCGGGAGGCCTGGTACGGGGACGCCGCGCGGGTGCCGCTCGACGCCCTGCTGAGCGACGGGTACAACGCCGCGCGGCGGACGCTGATCGGCGAGCACGCCTCGTTCGAGCTGCGCCCCGGCAGCCCCGACGGGCGCGCGCCCCGGCTGGGCAGGCACGCGGCGGCGGTCGCGGCCGGTGCGGACGGCGGCGGCGCCCGGGCGGTCGCCGGGAGCGGCGCGGGCGAACCGACCGTCGCCCGCGCGGACCGCCCCGCCCAGGCCCCCGCGCAGGTGGCGCCCGAGGTCGACCGCAGCGGTGCCACCCGGGGCGACACCTGCCATATCGACGTCGTCGACCGCTGGGGCAACCTGGTCTCCGCCACCCCCTCCGGCGGCTGGCTGCAGTCCAGCCCCGTGGTCCCGGCCCTCGGCTTTCCGCTCGGCACCCGGCTCCAGATGGCCTGGCTGGAGGAGGGCCTGCCCAACTCCCTCACCCCGGGCCGGCGGCCCCGCACCACCCTCTCGCCGTCCCTCGCACTGCGCGACGGGGTCCCGGTGATGGCCTTCGGCACACCGGGCGGCGATCAGCAGGACCAGTGGCAGGTGCACTTCTTCCTGGCCGTGGCGCTGCGCGGCCGGGTGCGCGGCGGGCCCGACCTCCAGGGCGCCGTCGACGCGCCGAACTGGCACCAGGACTCCTTCCCCGCCTCGTTCTTCCCGCGCGGGATGCGGCCGGGGAGCGTGACGGTGGAGTCCCGGATCGGTGACGAGGTCATCGACGGGCTGCGACGGCGTGGGCATCTGGTCACGGTGGGTGACGCATGGTCCGAGGGCCGGCTGTGCGCGGTGGCGCGCGACCCGGAGAGCGGGGTGCTGTCCGCGGCGGCCAATCCCCGGGGGATGCAGGGGTACGCGGTCGGGCGCTGAGGCACCGGGCGGGCTGCGCACGGACCGTGGCCGCGCCGCCGCCCGCGCCCCCTCGCCGTGCCCTCCGCAACACCGGGAGTTCACCTGCGATCCAGTCGGCGTGTCAGTGGCTCGTGTTTCCATGGACACATGATCGAAGCACTTCGTACCCAAGACGCGGGAGACACCACGAACATCACGGATGTCACCACGACGCCCTTCTCGCCGGAGTTGACCGCACTGGACCTGGCCGCCGTCGAGGCCGCCGTCCGCCGCGCCGCGGCCGACGAGATCATGCCGCGCTTCCGTCAGCTCGCCGCCGAGGACATCGTCGAGAAGAACGGCCCGCACGACCTCGTCACGGTCGCCGACCGGCGCGCCGAGGAGCACCTCACCGCCGCCCTCACGGCCCTGCTGCCCGGCTCCCGGGTCGTCGGGGAGGAGGCGGTGCACGCCGACCCCGCCGTGCTCGACGCGCTGCACGGCGACGCCCCCGTCTGGATAGTCGACCCGGTCGACGGCACCCGCCAGTTCGTGCACGGCGACCCCGGCTTCGCCACACTCGTCGCGCTCGCCCACCGCGGCGAGGTGCTGGCCTCCTGGACGTACGCCCCCGCGCTCGGTCTGATGGCCGTCGCCCGCCGCGGCGCCGGCGCCCGGCTCAACGGCGTACCGCTGCGCGCCGGCAGCCCGTCCCCGGACGCCGTCCTCGATGTCGCCACCTCCCACTACGACTTCACCGACGACGACCAGAAGCGGGTGCTGGCCGCGCTGGAGACCGGTGGCATCGCCCCGCGGCCGTGCGGTTCGGCGGGCCTGGAGTATCTGTACATAGCCCGCGGCGAGCTCGACGCCACGGCCTTCAGCTGGGAGAACGCCTGGGACCACGCGGCCGGACTGCTGCTGGTCCATGAGGCCGGCGGCGCCAGCGGCACGGTCGCCGGGCAGCCGTTCCGTATCGGGGGCGGCAACGCACTGCCCTTCACGGCGGCGCGTGACGCCGAAACCGCGCGGCGTATCCTCGGACTGCTGGCAGCCGCCAACTGATCCTCACCGACGAGGGTCGGACACGAGGGGAGTGGCGCAGGTGCCGAGGATGCTCGATGCCGTGGTGATCGGGGCGGGACCCAACGGCCTGACGGCGGCCGTCGAACTGGCCCGCCGTGGCATGTCCGTTGAGGTCTTCGAGGCTCGCGACACCATCGGCGGCGGCGCCCGTACCGAGGAGCTGACCCTCCCCGGTTTCCGCCACGACCCCTGTTCCGCCGTGCATCCGACCGGCGTGGGCTCACCGGCCTTCGCCAGGATGCCGCTGGAGCGCCACGGCCTCGAATGGCTGCACCCGGAACTCCCGATGGCGCATCCGTTCCCGGACGGTACGGCCGCCGTGCTCGCCCACTCCGTCGGCGAGACCGCGATGTCCTTCGGCCCGCGCGACGCCGGCACCTACCGCAGGCTCGTCGCGCCGTTCATCGGCAAGTGGGAGGCCATGGCGCATGACTTCCTGCGCACCCAGTGGCTCGGCCTGCCCTCCGACCCGCTGACCTACGCCCGCTTCGGCCT
Source organism: Streptomyces sp. NPDC026575 (assembly GCF_055567415.1). Taxonomy (NCBI): domain Bacteria; kingdom Bacillati; phylum Actinomycetota; class Actinomycetes; order Kitasatosporales; family Streptomycetaceae; genus Streptomyces; species Streptomyces sp. NPDC026575. The sequence continues at coordinate 171,734 of NZ_JBVHQM010000015.1, read as the reverse complement.
GCTCGCCGCGCAGCCGGTCACCCTCCTCAACCGCCGCTTCCAGGACGAGAAGGCGCGCGGGCTGATGGCCGGTCTCGCGGCGCACGCCATCGCCCCGCTCGGCGGCATCGGCACCTCCGGCATCGCCCTGATGTTCGCGCTCGCCGCGCACGCCAAGGGCTGGCCGGTGGCGCGCGGCGGCTCCCAGGCCATCTCCGACGCGCTCGCCGGGCTGCTGCGCGCCCACGGCGGAGCGATCCACACCGACTTCGAGGTCAAGCGCCTGGACGACCTGCCGCCCGCCCGCGCGTATGTCTTCGACACCTCCCCGACCGCTCTGGCCCGGATCGCCGGTCTGGGCAACGCCTACCGCCACGTCACCTACGGCCCCAGCGTCTTCAAGATCGATTACGCGCTCTCCGGCCCGGTGCCGTGGACGGCCAAGGAGGCCCAGCGCGCCGGCACCGTCCACATCGGCCCCACCAGCGGCGAGATCTCCGCCGCGCTGGACGCCGCCGGCCGCGGCCAGGACCCGTCCGTCCCCTTCCTGATCACCGCTCAGCCCAGCCTGATCGACCCCACCCGAGCCCCCGAGGGCAAGCATGTCTTCTGGGCGTACGGCCATGTCCCCAACGGCTGGGAGGGCGACGCGACCGAGGTCGTCGAGCGGCAGATCGAGCGCTTCGCCCCCGGCTTCCGCGACCTCGTCCTGGCCCGCGCGGTCGCCGGACCGCCGCAACTCGCCGCCCGCAACGCCAATTACGTCGGCGGCGACACCGCCACCGGCTCCGCGGCCGGCCTGCGCCTGCTGATCCGCCCGAAGTTCGCCCGCGTGCCCTACGAAACCGCCCACCCCGCCGTCTTCCTCTGCTCGCAGGCCACCCCGCCCGGCCCCGGAGTCCATGGGATGTCGGGCCATTACGCGGCGAAGACCGTATGGCGCCGGTTGCGTGCGGCCCGTCGGTAGGCCGCGGTGGCGCTTGGGGCGCCGGTTGCGTGCGGCTCGTCGGTAGGCCGCGGTGGCGCTTGGGGCGCCGGTTGCGTGCGGCTCGTCGGTAGGCCGCGGTGGCGCTTGGGGCGCCGGTTGCGTGCGGCTCGTCGGCAATCCGAGGCTCGTGCGCGGCCGAAGCCCTACGCTCGGACCCCATGAGCACCAAGAGCACCTCCCTGACCCTCGTTCAGGGCGATATCACCGAACAGGCCGTTGACGCCGTGGTCAACGCCGCCAACTCCTCGCTCCTCGGTGGCGGGGGAGTGGACGGCGCGATCCACCGGCGCGGCGGCCCGGAGATCCTGGACGAGTGCCGCTCCCTGCGTGCCGCGCGGTACGGGCGCGGTCTGCCCACCGGCCAGGCCGTCGCGACCACGGCCGGGCGGCTGCCCGCGCGCTGGGTGATCCACACCGTCGGCCCGGTGTACTCCGACAGCGAGGACCGCACCGCCCTGCTCGCCTCCTGCTACTCGCAATCGCTCCAGGTGGCCGCGGGCCTCGGCGCCCGTACCGTCGCCTTCCCCGCCATCTCCACCGGCGTCTACCGCTGGCCGGTGGAGGACGCCGCCCGGACCGCCGTCGCCACCGTCCGCGCCGCGGTCGCCGCGTCCCCGGACGCCTTCGACGAGATCCGCTTCGTCGTCTTCGACGACCGCGCCCGCGAGGTCTACGAGGCGGCCCTGGGCGAGTCCTGACGACCACTCACCGCCGGGAGCGCAGGGAGCGGCAGCAGGCCGGTACGGTCTTCCCGCCGCCCATGCGCTCCCGCCGGCATCGCCTCCTACCGGCGTGCATCGACGACATGACACCCTGTCGGCATGGCCGACGTGCAGGTTCCCACGCCCTCCGAAGAGACGCTCCGTGAGCTGTATCCGCCGATCGAGCCCCACGACACCGGCCTGCTCGACGTCGGCGACGGCAACCTCGTGTACTGGGAGGTCTGCGGCAATCCGGAAGGCCGGCCCGCACTGGTCGTCCACGGCGGTCCGGGTTCGGGGTGCACCACCACGGCACGCCGGTACTTCGATCCGGACCGCTATCGGGTCGTCCTCTTCGACCAGCGCGGCTGCGGGCGCAGCACCCCGCACGCGAGCGATCCGGCCACGGACATGCGGCACAACACGACGGACCACCTCCTCGCCGACATGGAGCGGCTGCGCCACCACCTGGGCATCGATCGCTGGCTGCTGTTCGGCGGGTCCTGGGGCTCGACGCTGATCCTGGCGTACGCCGAGCGCCACCCCGAGCGGGTGTCGGAGATCGTCATCCCCGGCGTCACCACGACCCGGCGCTCGGAGATCGACTGGCTCTACCGGGGCGTCGGCCGGTTCTTCCCCGAGCAGTGGGAACGCTTGCTGGCCGGTGCGCCCGGGACGGACCGGGACGGCGACGTCGTCGCTGCGTACGCGCGCCTGACGGCGGACCCCGACCCGGCCGTACGGGAGCGGGCCACCGCCGACTGGTGCGCCTGGGAGGACGCGGTGCTCTCCCTGGAGCCGTCCGGCTCGGCCCACCCCTTCGGCGACCGGCCGTCGAGGGCCCGCCTCGACCTGGTGCGGATCTGCTCGCACTACTTCTCGCACGGCGCCTGGCTGGAGGAGGGCGCCCTGCTGCGCGACGCCGGGCGGCTGGCGGGCATCCCCGGTGTGCTCGTCCACGGCCGCCAGGACCTGAGCTCGCCCCTGCACACCGCCTGGGAACTGGCCCGCGCCTGGCCCACCGCCCGGCTGATCGTGCTCCACGATGCGGGGCACAAGGGGAGCGGGACGATGCGGCACGAGGTGATCGCGGCGCTGGACCGCTTCGCGGCGAACGGAACCTGAGGCCGGGTGACCCGGGCCCCTCCTGGTCACCCGACGTTGATGTCGGATTCTCGCCAGCCGCGACCCGCCCCACTGGGCAATCCTGGGGGCATGCACACCGACACCGAGCGCTGTCTGCGCGCCGTGCAGTCCAAGGACGCCCGCTTCGACGGCTGGTTCTACACGGCGGTGCTCACCACCCGGATCTACTGCCGCCCCAGCTGCCCCGTGGTGCCGCCCAAGCCCGAGAACATGCGTTTCTACCCCAGCGCCGCCGCCGCTCAGCAGGCCGGGTTCCGGGCCTGCAAGCGGTGCCGCCCGGACGCCAGCCCCGGGTCCCCGCAGTGGGACGAGCGGGCCGATCTCACCGCCCGCGCCATGCGGCTGATCGCCGACGGCATCGTCGACCGCGAGGGCGTCCCCGGCCTCGCGGCCCGGCTCGGCTACAGCACCCGGCAGATCGAGCGGCAGCTGCTGGCCGAGCTGGGCGCCGGGCCGCTCGCCCTGGCCCGCGCCCAGCGCGCCCAGACCGCCCGGCTCCTGGTGGAGACCACCGCGCTGCCGATGGCCGAGGTCGCCTTCGCCGCCGGCTTCGCCAGTATCCGCACCTTCAACGAGACGGTGCGGGAGGTCTTCGCGCTCTCCCCGACCGAACTGCGGCAGCGCGCCCGGCCCGGCTCGCGTGCGGCGGTCCCCGGCACGCTCGCGCTGCGACTGCCCTTCCGGGCGCCGCTGAACCCCGACAACCTCTTCGGGCACCTCGCGGCCACCGCGGTCCCGGGTGTCGAGGAGTGGCGGGACGGCGCCTACCGCCGCACCCTGAGCCTCCCCTACGGGCACGGCATCGTCGCGCTCGCGCCCCGGCCGGACCATATCGACTGCCGGCTGGCCCTCACCGACCTGCGCGATCTGGCCGGCGCCATCGCCCGCTGCCGCCGGCTGCTCGACCTCGACGCGGACCCGGAAGCCGTCGACGGACTGCTGGGCGAGGACCCGCAGCTGGCACCGCTGGTCGCCAAGGCGCCCGGCCGCCGGGTCCCGCGCACCGTCGACGCCGCCGAGTTCGCCGTCCGCGCGGTCCTCGGCCAGCAGATCTCCACCGCGGCCGCCCGTACCCACGCCGGACGGCTGGTCCGCGCACACGGTGAGCGGGTCGACGACCCGGGCGGCGGCCTGACCCACCTCTTCCCGTCCGCCGCCGCGCTCGCCGCACTCGACCCGGAGTCGCTGGCCATGCCCCGCACCCGCCGCGCCACGCTCACCGGCCTCATCGCCGCCCTCGCCTCCGGAGCGCTGCACCTCGGCGTCGGCAGCGACCGGGACGAGGCGCGCGCCCGGCTCGCCGCGCTGCCCGGCATCGGCCCCTGGACCGTCGAGTGCATCGCCATGCGCGGCCTCGGCGACCCCGACGCCTTCACCCCGACCGACCTCGGACTGCGCCGTGCGGCCGCCGGCCTCGGCCTGCCGCACACCCCGGCGGCCCTGGTGCGGCACTCCGCCGTCTGGCGCCCCTGGCGCGCCTACGCCGTGCAGTACCTCTGGGCGACCGACGACCACCCCATCAACCACCTCCCGACGAACTGAGCCGCAGCCATGACCGTCCACGCACCCGCACCCCGCGACGACACCGCACCCCTCACCCACACCGTTCTGACCGGCACCCCGGTGGGCCCCCTCACCCTCGTCGCCGCCGGGGCGGCGCTGACCGGCCTGTACATGACCGACCAGCGGCATCGCCCGCCCCAGGAGACCTTCGGACGTCCGGCTGACCCCGGCGACCCGCCGTTCGCCACCGCCATCACCCAGCTCCGGGCCTATTTCCGCGGTGAGTCGACCACCTTCGACCTGCCGCTCGCGCTGCGCGGCACACCGTTCCAGCGCCGCGTCTGGGCGGCGCTGCGCACCATCCCGTACGGCGAGACGCTCTCGTACGGGCAGCTCGCCGAGCTGATCGGGGCACCGTCGGCGGCCCGCGCGGTCGGCCTGGCCAACGGGCGCAACCCGATCGGCATCATCGTCCCCTGCCACCGCGTCGTCGGCGCCGACGGCAGCCTGACCGGCTACGGCGGCGGCCTGGACCGCAAGCGCCGGCTGCTCGCCTTCGAACGGTCGGCGGAGCCGGACACGCTGTTCCCGGCGGAGGCGTGCGGCACCCGAGCCCTGCGCGGCGCCCCCGGGAGGCGAGGCGACGGCCCTAGGACGCGGCCCGTGGCGTGAGTCCGTCGAGCAGCGCCCGTGCGGTCTGCGCCGCGAACTCCTCCTCGGACTCGGGCAGCAGTGCGCCGGCCGGTGCCTCGGTGCCGAAGAACAGGTCGAGAAAGGCCCGGTGGAAGCAGGCCCCGATGAGCAGCGTGGCGGCCGCGTGCGGATCGATGGCCGACGAGACCCGGCCCAGCTCCTGCTCGGCCCGCAGGTAGCCGGCCAGCTGCTGGCTGGCGTTCTGCGGGCCGGCAGTGCCCAGCTCGTCCAGCTTGCGGCGGTGGGTCGCCAGCAGCTCCGGACTGGCGAAGAGCGACGCCGCCATCGGGAAGGCGCGCCGGTAGAAGCGGACGGCCGCCAGCGCCACCTCCTGGAGGTGCCCGGACGGGCCGCGCTCGTCGCCCACGACGTCCGGCAGCTGCTCCAGCGCCGTGGAGAACCGCGGGGCGCGCTCGTGCAGCACCCGGACGAAGATCTCCTCCTTGCTGCGGAAGTGCTTGTACAGCGCCGCCTCGGAGCACCCGGCCTCCCGGGCGATCTGCTTCGTCGTCGTGCGGGTCAGCCCCACGGTCGCCATCAGGGCGGCGGCGGCGTCGAGGATGCGGGCGCGCGTGCGGGCGCCTCCGGTCAGGGGAGCGGCGGCGTCGTGGGGCATGCCGCGATCCTACATTGACAGGTGAGTGGGTACTCACTCACACTGCGTGGTGAGTGAGTACCCACTCACCTGTGTGCATTCCCGCACCCACCCGACCTCCACTCATCCCGGGAGAGGCATGAAGCTCACCGTTCTCGGCGCGTCCGGCGGCGTCGGCCGGCAGCTCGTCCGCCAGGCGCTGGCCGACGGACACGAGGTGACCGCCGCGCTGCGCAGCCCGGAGAAGCTCACCGAGCGGCACGACCACCTGACCGTCGTCCGCGCCGACGCGCTCGACGCCGCGTCCGTCCAGGCGGCGGTCGACGGCGCCGACGCGGTGCTCTCCGGTATGGGCCAGGTCGGCCGGCACGACCCGCTGCGGCCCGCCTCCACCTCGGCCCGCGCGGTGGTCGAGGCGATGAAGGCGACCGGCGTACGGCGGGTGCTCATGATCAGCGCTGGCCCGCTCAACCGCGCCGGTACCGGCCAGCCGTTCCTGAGCCACCGGGTGTTCGGGCCCCTGCTGTGGGCGGTCCTCAAGGAGCTGTACACCGACCTGGAGCGCATGGAGGCCGTACTGCGCGGCAGCGGCCTCGACTGGACCGCGGTCCGCCCGCCCCGCCTGCTCGACAAGCCGGGCGAGGGCCGCTACCGCCATGCCGTCGAAGCCGGGCCGGCCGGGGCCTCCATCGCCCGCGCCGACGTGGCCCGCGCCATGCTCGATTTCCTCGCCGATCCGCAGACCTACGGCCACACGGTCGGCGTCAGCCGCTGAGCCACGGCCGGGCAGCGCTCAGTCCGCCGTTGACGCGGCGGGCGCGCCCGGGCCGTCCACCACCGCCCGCACCTCCGCCACCAGCCGCTCCGCCTCCGCCAGCGCGCGGCGCAGCTCGTCCCCCGTGGGCCCGAGCCGGGACAGCACGGCGGCGGCGCGGTCACCGAAGCCGGCCGGGGTCTGCGGCAGCGCCGCGGCCGCCGCCAGCGCGCCCTTCTCGTTGAGGCACCAGACGCCGTGGTGCGCGTGCAGCGCCTGGACGAGGTGGCCGACGGCGCGGGACAGGCACAGCGCCGCGTGCAGCACGTCCCGGGTCGCGTACGACCGGCCCGCCATCGCCGTCGAGAACCCGGCGTCCCAGACCGCGGCACCGGTCAGCGCCGTGCGCAGCGCCGGCGGGTAGTCCCGGGCCGCCTCCTTCAGCCGGGCCAGCTCCCCGTCGGTGTCGGCGAGCACCCGGCCCAGCGCCGCCTCCCCCGGGTAGGCGGGCGACCAGAAGCCGAGCGGATGACCGGCCTGGACCCCGATTTCGAAGCGGCCCGCGCGGCACTCCTCCCACACCCGCCACACCCGGTCGACGTCTCGCAGGATCCAGTCCATACGGCGCCCGTCGGGCAGTACGAGCCAGGCGCCGCCGTTGACCCACGCGCCCCAGGCCCCCGGCGCATGGACCTCGACGGGCCCGCCGGTCAGCTCCGCGGCCAGGGTCTCCAGTGCCGCCAGATCCGGCTCGCCCCGGTAGTAGAGCCCCAGATCCCAGTCGGAGTCGGGCCGGTGCGTCCCCCGCGCCCGACTGCCCCCGAGCATCACCCCGACCACTCCGGGCACCCGGGCGACCTTGGCGGCGATCGCTCCCACGGCGTCTTCCACGGCGTCTTCCACGGTGTCTTCCACGGCGTTGTCCACGAGGGCACCCTAGGCCCGCGGGCGGCCGCCGATCATGTCATTTTCCGGGCACCGCAGGCATCATCCCGTCATGCCGCCGGCGACCAAAGGCGGTACCCCGTCCTCCAGCTCCGCCGGTCCGCGGCCGTCCGCGAGGGCCTTGAGGGCGGCGCCGATGCGCAGCGCCATCGCCCGGTTCACCAGGGTCTGGGCCTCGTCCCAATGGACCAGCCGCCACGACAGCAGCTCCTCCTCCTGCAGCCGGATGGCGGCGAGCCGGCCGGCGTCCAGCACTCCGCCGTCGAAGAGGTACGACACCAACGGCGGCCGCCCCTCCCCGCGCACCCAGTCGACGGCGAGCAGCGGGCCCAGCTCCACGTCCAGGCCGATCTCCTCGGCGGTCTCGCGGCGCGCGGCCTGGCGGGGCGACTCGCCGCGGTCCGACTCCACCGTCCCGCCGGGCAGGATCCAGGTGTCGCGATAGTTGGGCTCCACGAGCAGAATGCGGCCTTCCGCGTCACGGAAGATCGCTCCCGCCCCCGCGAGAACACGGGGCAGACCGGCAAGGTACGTGGCGTAATCCATGGTCGTCACGGCGCGAGCCTAGAGCCTGCCCGGCCGATCTTCGAGGGCGCACTTGGGCGCTTTCGGGAGCGCCTACGACCTATGTGCCCTGTTCGCCGGGCCGCTCGCCGGATAAGGTCGCAGCGGCGCGACTGCCAGTTCGAAAGCAAGGGGAAACACGGTGGCGGACGCAGCAAGGACACACACAGCACATGTGCTGATCGCCGCGGACAAGTTCAAGGGTTCACTCACGGCCGTAGAGGTCGCCGAGCACGTCACGGCCGGTCTGCGGCGCGTGGTCCCCGATCTGGACGTGGCGGCCGTCCCGGTCGCGGACGGCGGCGACGGCACGACACAGGCGGCCCTCGCCGCTGGATTCGCGCCCCACAGGGTGCGGGTGACCGGCCCCACCGGCGCGCCGGTGACGGCCACCTTCGCGCTGCGCGACGACGGCACCGCGGTGGTGGAGATGGCGGAGGCGTCCGGCCTCCAGCACCTGCCCGGGGGCGCCTTCGCCCCCCTGACGGCGACCACGTACGGCACCGGGGAGCTGCTGCTGGCGGCCCTGGACGCGGGCGCGACCACGATCGTCTTCGGCGTCGGCGGCAGCGCCACGACCGACGGCGGCGCGGGCATGCTCGCGGCGCTGGGCGCCCGCTTCCTCGACGCGGACGGCGAGCCGGTCGCCCCCGGCGGCGGCCCGCTGCGCGATCTGGCCACGGCCGACCTGTCGGGCCTGGACCCCCGGCTGGCCAAGACCGAGATCGTGCTCGCCAGCGACGTCGACAACCCGCTGACGGGTCCCAAGGGCGCCCCGGCGGTCTACGGCCCGCAGAAGGGCGCCGGCCCGGACGACGTGGCCGTGCTCGACGCCGCCCTCGCGCACTACGCCGAGGTGCTGGAGCGCGCGGTCGGCCCCAAGGCCGCCGAGTGCGCCCTGGCGCCCGGCGCGGGCGCGGCCGGCGGCATCGGCTACGGCGCGCTGGTGGGGCTGGACGCGGCGTTCCGGCCGGGCATCGAGGTGATGCTCGATGTGCTGGGCTTCGCCCCGGCCCTGGCGAGGGCCACGTTCGTGATCACCGGCGAGGGCTCGCTGGACGAGCAGACGCTGCACGGCAAGGCACCGGCAGGTGTCGCCGCCGCGGCCCGGGCGGCCGGCCTGGACGTGGTCGCGGTCTGCGGCCGGCTCCAACTGCCGCAGGAGGCCCTGAGCCGGGCCGGTATCCAGCGCGCCTACGCCCTGACGGACCTGGAGTCCGACCCGGCCCGCTGTATGGCCGAGGCGGGCCCGCTGCTGGAGCGGGCCGCGGCGAGCCTGGCCCGCGACTTCCTGGTCTGAGGCCGGTCCCGGCGCACCCCGCGGAACGCCGAGAGCCCCGAGCGAATCGTTCGCTCGGGGCTCTCGGCGTTCCGCGGGGTGCCGCGTCTGCGCTAGGGCAGCTGCGCGGCGCGCGACTCGGCGCGCGACTCGCGGCGGTTGTCGCGGAAGGTGTTGACCCTCCGGGCCGTCGCGAACAGCGGGATCATCGCGCCCAGGACCACCTGGAGGGAGCAGCCGGTCTGCAGCAGCAGCTGGCCGCCGGGGGCGTCCAGCGCCCAGGCCGCGAGCATGCCCATGCTGAGCACGATCCAGCTGAGCATCGCCACCGCGAGGCGGCCGCGCGGCTTGGGGTACTCGACCCGGCTCACCATCAGCCAGGCCACCCCGATGATCGCCAGCAGCGTCGGCAGGAACGGCAGCTCCAGCAGCACGATGGCGACGACGGTCAGGGCGCCGAACGGGCTCGGCATGCCCTGGAAGATCCCGTCGCGCAGGGTGACGCAGGAGAACCGCGCCAGCCGCAGCACCACCGCCAGCAGTACCACCACCGCCGCGACGACGGACACCCGCTGGTTGGCCTGGTTGGCGTCCGAGGCGACCATGCCCCAGGTCACGACGAAGTACGCGGGCGCCAGCCCGAAGCTGATCAGGTCGGAGAGGTTGTCGAGCTCGGCCCCCATCGCCGAGGCCCGCAGCTTGCGCGCCACCAGTCCGTCGAAGAGGTCGAAGACCGACGCGAGCAGCATCAGGATCACGGCCATGGCCGCGCTGTGCCGGGCCATCCCGCCGTCCTCGGTCCCCGTGAGGTGCGGGATGAGGACGCCGGTGGTGGTGAAGTACACGGCCATGAAGCCGCAGATGGCGTTGCCGAGGGTCAGGGTGTCCGCTATTGACAGCCGCGTGGACAGCGGCATGTCGTCCTCGTCCCCGTCGGTCTCGGGCGCCCAGCCCGCCTGAGTCTCGGGATCAATCACGGTCAAGGCGTGTCACCCCCGCGGTGGTCGCCTGGCCGACCTCGACCGCCACCTCGACGCCCTCCGGGAGGTAGACGTCGACGCGCGAGCCGAAGCGGATCAGACCGATCCGCTCGCCCTGCTCCACCTTGGTGCCCTCGGGCACATAGGGGACGATACGGCGGGCCACCGCGCCGGCGATCTGCACCATCTCGATGTCGCCGAGCTCGGTGTCGAAGTGCCAGACGACCCGCTCGTTGTTCTCGCTCTCCTTGTTGAACGCCGGAACGAATCCACCGGGGATGTGCTCCACGGACGTCACCGTGCCGGCCAGCGGCGCGCGGTTGACGTGGACGTTCAGCGGGCTCATGAAGATCGCGACGCGGGTGCGCCCGTCCTTCCACGGCATGATGCTCTGCACCACGCCGTCGGCCGGGGAGATGACACGACCCTGAGCGATCTCCCGCTCGGGGTCGCGGAAGAACCACAGCATGCCCGCCGCCAGAGCGGTGGTGGGCACGGCAACGGCGGCCCAGCGACCCGACCGGCGGGACCGGGCGAGGCTGACCGCTGCCGTGGCAACGGTCGGCAGGAGCCACGGCGACGCTCCGCGCGCGAGGCGGACGCGACCGCGTTGTGCAGAGGATTGGCTGTGGGGCATGAATGACCTTCGTAGCGGAGGATGCCGCGTATGGATATGGGGGACGGCGGCTTTCCAAGGATGCTATCGGTTGCGAGCGGCAACTGGCCAAGAGCCAGAGCCAATCCGTGGCCGAAGTAGGATGACGGGGTGTGATCTTCGTCTAGGGTAAATCGGCCCAAACCGGGCGTTCACCCCTGGATTCGGTACTCCTCCAGTAGCCGGCGACCAATGATCATTTTCTGGATCTCGGCGGTACCTTCACCGATCAGGAGCATCGGGGCCTCGCGGTAGAGGCGCTCGATCTCGTACTCCTTCGAGAAGCCGTACCCGCCATGGATGCGGAACGCGTCTTCCACTACCTCCTTGCAGTACTCGGAGGCCAGGTACTTCGCCATGCCCGCTTCGAGGTCGTTTCGCTGGCCCGAGTCCTTTTTGCGAGCGGCGTTAACCATCATCGCATGGGCCGCTTCGACCTTTGTCGCCATTTCTGCCAATTTGAACTGAATGGCCTGATGCTGGGCGATCGGCTTGCCGAAGGTGTGTCGCTGCTGCGCGTAGGAAACGCCCAGCTCGAAGGCGCGCTGGGCGACGCCGCAGCCCCGTGCCGCGACATTGACCCGGCCGACCTCGACGCCGTCCATCATGTGATAGAAGCCACGTCCGGTCTGGCCGCCGAGCACCCGATCGGCGGGAATGCGCAGCCCGTCCATGATCAGTTCGGTGGTGTCGACGCCCTTGTAGCCCATTTTGTCGATCTTGCCCGGGATGGTCAGGCCGGGGCGCACCTCGCCGAATCCGGCCTCCTTCTCCACGAGGAAGGTCGTCATCGACTTGTGCGGGGCGGTGCCCTCCGGGTGGCCCTCGTCCGTACGGCACAGCACCGCCACGAGGGTGGACGAACCGCCGTTGGTGAGCCACATCTTCTGGCCGTTGAGGACGTAATCGTCGCCGTCCCGCACGCCCTTGGAGGAGATGGCCGACACGTCCGAGCCCAGCGCCGGCTCCGACATCGAGAAGGCGCCCCGGATTTCACCGGCCGCCATCTTCGGCAGGAAGTAGTCCTTCTGCTCCTGCGTGCCGTGCTGCTTGAGCATGTACGCCACGATGAAATGGGTGTTGATGATGCCGGAGACGCTCATCCACCCGCGGGCGATCTCCTCGACGGTCAGCGCGTAGGTGAGCAGCGACTCGCCCAGCCCGCCGTACTCCTCCGGAATCATCAGGCCGAACACGCCGAGTTCCTTCAGCCCCTCGACGATCTGCGTCGGGTACTCGTCGCGGTGTTCGAGCTCGGTGGCGACCGGCAGGATCTCCTTGTCCACGAAGCCGCGGACGGTGGAGAGAATTTCCCGCTGGATGTCAGTCAGGCCCTCGGTCTGCGCAAGACGGGTCATGATGGCTACTTCTCCTTCTTGGCCGGCGGGGCCTTGAGCTCCGGGCGGCCGGGCTGCTCGCCGCCGCGCTCCTTGATGTAGGTGGCGGTGGGGACCATCACCTTGCGCCGGAAGACGCAGACCAGGGTCCCGTCCTGCTTGTAGCCCTTGGTCTCGACGTACACGATGCCGCGGTCGGACTTGGACCTCGACGGCGTCTTGTCCAGCACCGTGGTCTCGCCGTAGATCGTGTCGCCGTGGAAGGTCGGCGCCACGTGCTTCAGCGACTCGATCTCCAGATTGGCGATGGCCTTTCCGGAGACGTCCGGCACCGACATGCCCAGCAGCAGCGAGTAGATGTAATTGCCGACGACGACGTTCTTTCCGAAGTCGGTGGTCTGCTCCGCGTAGTTGCTGTCCATGTGCAGCGGGTGGTGGTTCATCGTGAGCAGACAGAAGAGGTGGTCGTCGTATTCGGTGACGGTCTTCCCCGGCCAGTGCTTGTACACATCGCCGATGGTGAACTCTTCATAGGTACGGCCGAACTGCATCGCGCTTATGCCTCCGGGGCCTCGAACTTGGACGTACGGATCATGCCGGCGGCCCGGCCCTTGCCGGCGATCACCAGCGCCATCTTCCGGCTCGCCTCGTCGATCATCTCGTCGCCGAGCATCGCGGAACCCTTGGCTCCGCCCGCCTCCGAGGTGTGCCACTCGTAGGCGTCCAGGATCAGCTCGGCGTGGTCGTAGTCCTCCTGGGAGGGGGAGAACACCTCATTGGCGGCCTCGACCTGACCCGGGTGCAGTACCCACTTGCCGTCGAAGCCGAGCGCGGCGGCGCGGCCGGCCACCTCGCGATAGCCGTCAATGTTCTTGATCTGAAGGTACGGGCCATCGATCGCCTGCAGATCGTAGGTCCGAGCCGCCATCAGAATGCGCATCAGAATGTAGTGATAGGCGTCCGCGCCATAGCCGGGCGGCTGCTCGCCGACCACCAGGGACTTCATGTTGATGGACGCCATGAAGTCGGCCGGTCCGAAGATGATGGTCTCCAGGCGCGGCGAGGCGCCGGCGATCGCATCGACGTTCACCAGGCCCTTGGCGTTCTCGATCTGCGCCTCGATGCCGATCCGGCCGACCTCGAAGCCCATGGTCTTCTCGATCTGCGTCAGCAGCAGGTCCAGCGCCACGATCTGCTGGGCGTCCTGGACCTTCGGCAGCATGATGCAGTCGAGGTTCTGCCCCGCGCCCTCGACGACCGTGATGACATCGCGGTACGTCCAGTGCGTCGTCCAGTCGTTGACCCGTACGACCCGTGTCTTGCCGGTCCAGTCGCCGCCGTTCAGCGCGTCGACGATGGTGTGCCGCGCGCCCTCCTTGGCGAGCGGGGCGCAGGCGTCCTCCAGGTCCAGGAACACCTGGTCCGCGGGCAGGCCCTGGGCCTTCTCCAGGAAGCGCGGATTGCTGCCGGGGACCGCCAGGCACGAGCGGCGCGGCCGCAGTCGGCTGACAGGCGCTGGCGCTGTCATGCGGGGACCTCCAGGGGGTCGAGCTGGTTCGCTTTGCGGATCTCGTCGACGATACGGCCGATGATCTCCGTGATACCGAAGTCCTTCGGAGTGAAGACGGCCGCCACTCCGGCTTCCTTGAGCGCGGTGGCGTCGGCGGAGGGGATGATGCCGCCGACGATGACCGGCATGTCGTCCACGCCGGTGCGGCGCAGCCGGGCCAGTACGTCCGGCACCAGCTCGGCGTGCGAGCCGGACAGGATCGACAGGCCGACGCAGTGCACGTCCTCGGCGACCGCCGCCGAGACGATCTGCTCCGGTGTGAGCCGGATGCCCTGGTAGATCACCTCGAAGCCGGCGTCCCTGGCCCGTACGGCGATCTGCTCGGCGCCGTTGCTGTGCCCGTCCAGGCCGGGCTTGCCGACCAGCAGCCGCAGCTTGCCGCTGCCGAGCTCGGCCGCGGTCTTGGCGACCTTCTCGCGGACCGCCGCCAGCGGGCTGCCCTCCTCGGCGGCGACCGCCAGGGGGGCGCTGGAGACGCCCGTGGGCGCCCGGAACTCGCCGAAGACGTCCCGCAGGGCCCAGGCCCACTCGCCGGTCGTCACACCGGCGCGGGCGCACTCCAGGGTGGCCGCGAAGAGGTTGGCGTCACCGGCCGCGGTCTTCTTCAGGGCCGACAGCGCCTCCTGGGCGCGCACCTCGTCGCGGTTGTCCCGCCAGTCGTGCAGGGCCTGCACGACCCGTGCCTCGTTGGCCGGGTCGACGGTCATGATCGCGGTGTCGAGGTCCGCGGTGAGCGGGTTGGGCTCGGTGGACTCGAAGCAGTTGACGCCGACGATCTTCTCCTCGCCCGCCTCGATCCGGGCCCGCCGCTCGGCGTGCGCGGAGACCAGCTGCGACTTGAGGTAGCCGGACTCCACCGCGGCCATCGCGCCGCCCATCTCCTGGATCCGCTCGATCTCCGCGAGGCAGTCGGTGACCAGGGCGTCGACCTTGGCCTCGATGACATGCGAGCCGGCGAAGATGTCCTCGTACTCCAGCAGGTCGCTCTCGTGCGCCAGGACCTGCTGGATGCGCAGCGACCACTGCTGGTCCCAGGGGCGCGGCAGCCCCAGTGCCTCGTTCCAGGCCGGGAGCTGCACGGCGCGGGCGCGGGCGTCCTTGGAGAGGGTGACGGCCAGCATCTCCAGCACGATCCGCTGGACGTTGTTCTCCGGCTGCGCCTCGGTCAGCCCGAGCGAGTTGACCTGGACGCCGTAGCGGAAGCGGCGCTGCTTGGGGTTGTCGATGCCGTAGCGCTCGCGGGTGATGCGGTCCCAGATGCGGCCGAAGGCGCGCATCTTGCACATCTCCTCGACGAACCGGACGCCGGCGTTCACGAAGAACGAGATACGGGCCACGACGTCGCCGAACTTCTCCGCCGGGACCTGCCCGGAGTCGCGCACCGCGTCCAGCACCGCGATGGCGGTGGACATCGCGTACGCGATCTCCTGCACCGGAGTCGCCCCGGCCTCCTGCAGGTGGTAGCTGCAGATGTTGATCGGGTTCCACTTGGGGATGTTCGCCACCGTGTACGTGATCATGTCGGTGGTCAGTCGCAGGGAGGGTCCCGGCGGGAAGACGTGCGTCCCGCGCGAGAGGTACTCCTTGACGATGTCGTTCTGGGTGGTCCCCGACAGCTTGGTGATGTCGGCACCCTGCTCCTCGGCGACCACCTGGTACAGCGCCAGCAGCCACATCGCCGTCGCGTTGATGGTCATCGAGGTGTTCATCTGGTCCAGCGGGATGTCCTGGAACAGCCGCCGCATGTCGCCCAGGTGCGACACCGGGACCCCGACCCGGCCGACCTCGCCGCGGGCGAGGATGTGGTCGGGGTCGTAGCCGGTCTGCGTCGGAAGGTCGAACGCGACCGACAGCCCGGTCTGCCCCTTGGCGAGGTTGCGCCGGTACAGCTCATTGGACGCCTCGGCGGTGGAATGCCCGGCGTAGGTCCGCATCAGCCACGGACGATCCTTCTGACGCTCAGTCATATCAGGCCCGAATCTTCGAGGTTCGAAACGTCCGAGGTGTCTCAGGCGTTCCGGCCGGTGTCTGTGGTTCCGTGCCGCTTACGCGTCGCGGAACCGGTTGATGGCGTCCAGGTGCTTGGCGCGCATCTCCTCGTCGCGCACACCCATACCCTCTTCGGGCGCCAGGGCCAGCACGCCGACCTTCCCCTGGTGCAGATTGCGGTGCACGTCGTACGCCGCCTGCCCGGTCTCCTCAAGGGTGTAGGTCTTCGACAGCGTCGGGTGGATCTTGCCCTTGGCGATCAGCCGGTTGGCCTCCCACGCCTCGCGGTAGTTCGCGAAGTGCGAGCCGACGATCCGCTTCAGCGACATCCACAGGTAGCGGTTGTCGTACTCGTGGTTGTAGCCGGAGGTCGAGGCGCAGGTGACGACGGTGCCGCCCTTCCGGGTGACGTACACCGACGCGCCGAAGGTCTCCCGGCCCGGGTGCTCGAAGACGATGTCCACGTCCTCGCCGCCGGTCAGCTCCCGGATCCGCTTGCCGAAGCGCTTCCACTCCCGCGGGTCCTGGTTGTGCTCGTCCTTCCAGAACTTGTAGCCCTCGGCGCTGCGGTCGATGATCGCCTCGGCGCCCATCTTCCGGCAGATCTCCGCCTTCTGCTCACTGGAGACGACACAGATCGGGTTGGCGCCGCCGGCCAGCGCGAACTGGGTGGCGTACGACCCGAGGCCGCCGCTCGCGCCCCAGATCAGCACGTTGTCGCCCTGCTTCATCCCGGCACCGTTGCGGGACACCAGCTGGCGGTAGGCGGTCGAGTTGACCAGGCCGGGCGCCGCCGCCTCCTCCCAGCTCAGGTGCTGGGGCTTGGGCATCAGCTGGTTGGACTTGACCAGGGCGATCTCGGCCAGGCCGCCGAAGTTGGTCTCGAAGCCCCAGATGCGCTGCTCGGGGTCGAGCATGGTGTCGTTGTGGCCGTCGGAGGACTCCAGCTCGACGGACAGGCAGTGCGCCACGACCTCGTCGCCGGGGTTCCAGGCGTTGACGCCGGGACCGGTGCGCAGCACGACACCGGCCAGGTCGGAGCCGATGACGTGGTACGGCAGGTCGTGCCGCTTGGCGAGCGGGGAGAGGCGGCCGTAGCGCTCCAGGAACCCGAACGTCGACAGCGGCTCGAAGATCGAGGTCCACACCGAGTTGTAGTTCACGGAGGAGGCCATCACGGCCACCAGGGCCTCACCGGGGCCCAGCTCCGGCACCGGCACGTCGTCGACGTGCAGCGACTTGCGGGGGTCCTTCTCCCTGGTGGTGAGGCCGTCGAACATCTCGACCTCGTCCTTGTGCACGGTCACCGCGCGGTAGGACTCGGGGATGGGCAGCGCGGCGAAGTCGGCGCTGGTGGTGTCAGGCGCGAGGATTGCGTCCAGGATTTCGTTCACGGGGTGCCTCCGGCGAAGTCCGTTGAGGGAACGGCTTGAGGGAACGTCGGGGGTGGAGCGGAGGTGGTGCCGTCGGTTCGGCCGGGGTGGCGCCGTCTCCGCCGTCTCTGCGGGGGTCGCAGAGCCGCCGGTCGCGGTGCCTGGCAGCGCTTGTGTGCGCGAGTCCAGCCGTAGCTGGGAATTCGCCTGTGACGCAGGCGTCCGGGCGGACAGCCGCGTAGGGCTGGTGGGACAGCCGGCGCGCGTGGGTTCGCTACGCGCCGGCCGCCCGGACACCCTCAACGTATGACACCGCGTGCCAGTCGACAAGACACTGAGTGCCAGGAATTTCTCTCAGATGTCATCCGGGCGGCACGCATGAGCAACGGATGGCCCGATCGGAGGCGTGCCGGCCACTCACGGAAACCATGCTTGTACCCGGCGTCAACGTGGAGGTGGTTAGGCCATTCGGGTCACGTGTCCGGTCGGCCCCGGGACCTCAGGCGCTCACGGACCCCCGGCCACAGCTGGGCGGCGGAGTGCAGTGCGAGCAGCAGCGCCGCGACGACGCCGGAGCCCGCCGCCCCCGCCCGGGCGTCGGCGGCGAGCAGGGCCGCGGCGGGCAGCGTGTGGAAGCGGTGCAGGAAGACCGCGGCCAGATCGCCCAGCCGGCTGCCCCGACTCTGCTGCCACACCCGCCGGGCCGCCCACGCCGTGCCACCGGCCAGCGCCAGCTGCGCCAGCCACAGGGCGACGGGGCCGCCGTGCACCAGCGCCCCGGCCAGACACCCCAGCGCCCACAGAGCGCCGCAGGCGGGCAGCGCCAGCAGCCGCAGCAGGACGGGGCGGATGTGCCGTGCCGCGGACTCCACGGGTGGTTCGGGCGCCGTGGGCGGCGGCGTCTTCTGCGCGCCGCGGTCCGGCCGCGCCGGGGAGGCCCCTTCGTCCCCGTGGTCCGGCGGCAGCTTCAGCCACGGCGGTCTGCTCGCCAGCAGCCGGGCCCGCAGCAGCGGCAGGTTGTGCGCGTCGGCTTCGCTGAGCGCCTCCCTGAGCAGCTGCTCCGCCGCCCCCGGCCGCCCGTCCTCGATCTCCGCCTCGGACAGCTGCGCCAGCGCCTCGATCGTCGCCCGTACGTCGTTCGACCGGCGCGCCGCCGCCAGACCGCGGCGCAGCAGCTGATGCTGGTGCGCGCGGTGGTGCCGGTGGGCGGCGCAGCGGGCCGACTTCAGCCAGGCGTACGCGGCGACCGCGTGCTCGCCGCTGAGGTCCGCCGCGGCCACCGCCATCTGGTACGACCGCGCCGCGTCCTGGACGTGTTCGAGCCGCTCCTCGGCGTCGGCCCGGGCCAGCAGCGAGGTGGCCAGCCGGCGCCGGTCGCCGCGCAGCGCCCAGCCGCGCACGGCCCGCCCGTAGTGGTGCGCCGCGGCCGCGTGGTCGCCGCGCTCCGCCGCCTGCTCGCCGAGGTCGTCGTCCAGCTCCGGCGAGCGCACCCCGGCCCGGATACGGGCCAGGTGGCCCGCCTCGGCGCACGACTGGGCCTCCCACCACAGCTCCAGGGCGCGGTACTGCCGCCGCATCGTCCGCAGCAGCTCCGCCTCCCGGCGGTGGTCCGCCCGGCGCTGCGCCGCGACGGCCCCCTGCCGCAGCACGAACAGCGCGTCCACGGTGCGGCTGCGCCGCAGCAGATACGCCACCAGGTGATCCACGACCGGCTCGACCCCCGCGTGCCGGCCGTGGTCCACCGCATCCGCCAGCGCCGCCGCCAGTGCGCCGCGCTCCCGGTCGAACCACGGATCGTCGGCGGTGGCGGCGCGCCGGGCGTAGTGCGCCATCAGACGGTCCAGCGCCGCGGTGCGCGCCGACTCGGGCTCCTGGCACGACAGTTCGTCCACGTACAGCCGCAGCAGGTCGTGGAAGCGGACCCGGCCCTCGGAGCCGGTGGCACGCAGCAGCTGCGCCCGGGTCAGCCGGCGCAGCATCCGGTCGGCCTCCGCCGCCGAGACGCCGGCCAGCGCACCGGCGGACTCGGCGTCGATCTCGGTGCCGGGGTGCAGCCCCAGGTAGCGCAGCATGCGCGCGTCCGGGTCGGCCAGCGCCTGGTAGGAGGCCGCGAACGCCTGCCGTACCGGGTCGAGTTCGGCGAGTCGCTCACCGGGCGGACGTAACGCCGCCAGCACCCGCCGTGCGCTGTCGTCGCCGTTGCGCAGCCGGCCCGCCACGACGTCGAGCGCCAGGGGCAAGTGGCCGCAGAGCGCGGCGATTTCGTCCAGGTGCGCCTGGGGGACCGGCTCGGTCGCCGCGGCCTCCAGCAGCGCGGCGGAGTCCTGCGGGCTGAGCGTGTCCAGCCGCAGCACGGCGATCCCGGCGTCCTCGGGGACCGAGCGGACGGTCACCAGGAGGCGGTGCCGGCTGTCGGGCGGTATCAGCGGGCCGATGTGCTCGTCGGGCGAGGCGTCGTCGAGCAGGATGAGCAGCGCCTCGTCCGCCTCGCGCAGCCGGCTGCGGAACTGGCCGAGCAGACCGGTCCGGTGGGGCTGGAGTTGGTCGCCGGGGATGCCGAAGGAGCGCAGCCAGGTGCCCACCAGCTCCTCGACGCTCATCCGGCCCTCGGCGCCGTGTGCGCGGGCGTCCTCGTACAGCACCCCGCCGGGGAACCACTTGTGCGCCTCATGGGCGGCGGCCGCCATCAGCGCCGACTTGCCGACGCCGCCCTCCCCGGTGACCGCTATCGCGGTGGGCGATCCGGCGGGGCCGTCGGGCGCCAGGAGGGCGAGGAGTTCGGCGAGCGGGGCCTCGCGGCCGAGCAGGGCGGCGGGCCGGGGCGGCAGCGCGCTGAGCGAGCGGACGGGGGAGGGGGTGGCGTAGATCTGCACGACGCCGCCCTGGATGACGTCGCGGGTCTGCCCGCCACTGACGATGTTGTGGGTGGCCGGAGCCGGCCCCGCCTCGCTCGCGTCCGCCACGTCCATGTGGATAGCACGAGCGAGCCGGGTCCGTCAGGCCGTTACGGGATCACTTCCGGTCCTTGATCGCCTTGCGGATCGTGCGCATGACCTCGTCCAGCGGGGCGTCCGTGCGGGCCACCGCGACCAGCACCTCGCCCTCCCGCGAGACGGCCGCCGCGGGCTGCTCCCCCGTGGTGGTGCGGCCGGCGCCGATACCGGCGCCGAAGGTCTCGCGGACGATCTCGAAGGCGTGGTCCAGCTGCGCCTCGACATCGCCCTCCGCGCCGGCCCGCAGCCAGCGGCGCAGCACATGGTTGTGCGCGGTCACCACGGCGGACGCGGCGACCTCGGCCAGCAGCGGGTCGTCGTCGCCCTCGCGGTGGGCGCCCTCGTCGAAGTGCCCCAGGAGATAGCGGGTGAACAGCCGCTCGTAGCGGGCCACCGAGGCGATCTCGGCTTCCCGGAGGGTGGGTACCTCGCGGGTCAGTCGGTAACGGGCCACCGACACGGCCGGCGAGGCCGCGTACATCCGCATGACCTCCTTGATGCCGCGGCAGACCGTGTCGAGGGGGTTCTCGTGCGGCGGGGCGGCGTCCAGGACGGCCTCGGCGCGTACGAGGGTGTCGTCGTGGTCGGGGAAGATCGCCTCTTCCTTCGAACGGAAGTGACGGAAGAAGGTGCGCCGGGCGACGCCCGCGGCCGCCGCGATCTCGTCGACCGTGGTCGCCTCATAGCCCTTGGTCGCGAACAGCTCCATGGCCGCCGCCGACAGTTCGCGGCGCATTTTGAGCCGTTGCGCGGCCGCCCGGCGGGTGCCGGGAGTGCTGGTCTCGGGGGTCTCGGAGGGCTGCGTGCGAGCGGGCTGGGACATGTGGGGACGGTACTGCATATTTACGCGACCTGCGGCATGAGGCGCCGCCTCCGCCCTTGTGAGCGGGGGCGGACCGCCGTCGGGCTCCAGCAGTCCACCCCAGCCTCCCGCTCCCGGGCGGGGGCGCCGCCACGCGTCAGCGCCGGGCGTACTCACGGAAGCCGCGGCCGGTCTTGCGGCCGAGGCAGCCCGCGGCGACGAGGTGCTCCAGCAGCGGAGCCGGGGCGAGTCCCGGGTCGCGGAACTCGGCGTGCAGCACCTTCTCGATGGCCAGGGACACGTCCAGACCGACCACGTCGAGGAGTTCGAACGGGCCCATCGGGTAGCCGCCGCCGAGCTTCATGGCGGCGTCGATGTCGTCCAGGGACGCGTAGTGCTCCTCGACCATCTTGATCGCGTTGTTCAGGTACGGGAACAGCAGCGCGTTCACGATGAAGCCGGCCCGGTCGCCGCAGTCCACCGGGTGCTTGCGGACCTTGGCGGACACCGCCCGCACCGTGGCGTGCACGTCGTCGGCGGTCAGGACCGTACGGACGATCTCGACCAGCTTCATGGCCGGCGCCGGGTTGAAGAAGTGCATCCCGATGACGTCCTGCGGGCGCGAGGTGGCACGGGCGCAGGCGACGACGGGCAGCGAGGAGGTCGTGGTGGCCAGGACGGCGCCCGGCTTGCAGACCTTGTCCAGCGCCTTGAACAGCTCCTGCTTGACCGTCAGGTCCTCGGCCACCGCCTCGACCGCCAGGTCCACGTCGGCGAACGCGTCGAGCGAGCCGGCCGGGGTGATCGCCGACAGCGCGGCGTCCCGGGCCTCGGCGGTCAGCCGGCCCTTGTCCACCGAGCGGCCCAGCGACTTGGCGATCCGGGCCTTGGCCTTCTCGGCCTTCTCCAGGCTGCGGGCGGCCAGCACGACCGAGTAGCCGGCCTTGGCGAACACCTCGGCGATGCCGCTGGCCATCGTCCCGGAGCCGGCGACGCCGACGCTGGAGACCGCGCGCCCGGCGGCGTCCCCGCCGGCCGCCGCCGGGCTCTCGGCGTCCGGAACCACGGTGGGGCTGCCCGGAGCCTCGTATGTGTAGAAGCCGCGCCCCGCCTTGCGGCCGGTCAGCCCCGCCTCGGCCAGCTGGCCCAGGATCGGCGCGGGGGCGTGCAGACGGTCGTGGGACTCGGCGTACATCGCCTCCAGGACCGTACGGGCGGTGTCCACGCCGATCAGGTCGAGCAGCGCGAGCGGGCCCATGGGCAGCCCGCAGCCGAGCCGCATCGCGGCGTCGATGTCCTCGCGGGTCGCGTACTTCGACTCGTACATCGCCGCGGCCTGGTTCAGATAGCCGAAGAGCAGCCCGTCGGCGACGAAACCGGGCCGGTCGCCGACCGGGATCGGGTCCTTGCCCAGGTCGCGGGCGAGCTGGGTGACGGCCGCGACGGCGGTCGGCGCGGTGAGCACCGAGGAGACCACCTCGACCAGCTTCATGGCCGGTGCGGGGTTGAAGAAGTGCAGGCCCAGCACCCGCTCGGGGCGCTGCGAGTCGGCGGCCAGCCGCGTCACGGACAGCGCGTTGGTGCCGGTGGCCAGGATGGCGTCGGGACGCACCACGGCGTCCAGCTCGGCGAAGACCTGCCGCTTGAGCTCGTAGTCCTCGGGGACCACCTCGATGACGAGGTCGGCGTCCGCGGCGGCCTGGAGGTCGGTGAAGGTGCGGAAGCGGGCCAGGATGTCCTGGCGCTCCCGCTCCGTGATCCGCTCGCGCCGCACCGCGCGGGCGGTGGCCGCTTCGAGCGTGGCGACGGCGTGCCGGGCCGCGGCCTCGTCGGTGTCGATACCGACGACCTCGCGGCCGGCCCGGGTCAGCACCTCGGCGATACCGGTGCCCATGGTGCCCAGGCCGACGACGGCCACGGTGGAAAGGGACGGTGGGGAGGCTTCAGTTGAGAGATCAGGGGTGGACTGAGGGCCCATCGCGAGACTCCTGAGGGTGTTCCCCTGAGAGCAGGGGAGAAGTGACGACTGAGGGGTGTCCGCGCGGACGCGAGGCGTAGCGAAACGCAGCGGCGGGAATTACGGCGGTGGGCCGAGAGAGCCGCAGCGCTGCTGGCAGCGCCGGCGGTGCCGGAGGTGCGGCGGGCCCTGTCCCGGGGCCGTGCCATGTACTCCGTACTGGTGTCGTGCTGTGCGGTGCCGAACCGACTTCACTCTGTGGCGGCTGCGTCACCAGGCCGCCTGAGCAGTGGTGCTGCTCGTTCCAGCAGGTTAACCGGTGGGTAACCGAAGCGCCAGGGGTAGTCCGGGTCATTAGGCTGTGGTGCAGGCCACGTCGCAGGGGCCGGGCGGCCCGGCGGGAGGGGAGCGACAAATGGAAGAGGAATTCCACGAGTTGACGGACCGGGTGCGGGCCGAACTCCGCTCCCCACAGGATCTGGTCGCCTACGAGCGGTTACTGGGGCTGGCCCGCAAGAACACCCCCGCCGGGCGGGAGGAACTGGCCCGGATGCTGGTCGCCGTCGAACGCCCCCTGTGGGCCAGGGAGATCGCCGCCTTCATCCTCGGCTGCGCCGGGGACAAGCGCGCCTTCGAGACGCTCGTGCTGCTGCTGAACTACCGCGACCCGGTGCGCTGCGCCACCGCCGCGCACGCCCTGAGCCGGCTCGGCGACCCGCGCACCGCCCGCGCCGCGGCCGCGCTCGCCACCAACCCGCTGCGCACCGCCTACGCCCTGCACCCGGTCCGGCTGCTCGCCGAGCTCCGTGCGCCGCAGTCCGTACCGGCGCTGATCGTGACCCTGGAGCGGCTGCTGACCCCGCACACCCCCTATTGGCGGGTGGCGCTCGCCTGTGTGGAGGGCCTGGGTGCGCTGGGCGACCGGCGCGCCGTCCCCGCGCTGGCCGCCGCCGTCGCCCACCCCCGGCTCGCGGCGGCAGCGGCGGCTTCGCTGGCGCGACTGGGGGTCCATGAGGTGCCCGGGCAGGACGGGCCCGAGGAGAAGGGGGACGGCGGCCGGGCCGGGGCCGACGGCGCTCAGCGCGGGCCCGGCCCCAGCGGGCGCCAGTAGCGCACCTCGGGGACGCTGCTGCCGGCCACCTCGTACGCCTCCTCCGCCCCGTCCGGCACGAAGCCGGCCCGTTCGTAGAACCGCCGGGCGCGGGCGTTGTCGCGCAGCACCCACAGGTACAGCGCGCTGAATCCGCCGGCGCGGGCGCGCGCCGTCCCGGCGTGCAGCAGGGACCGTCCGACGCCGGTGCCGATCGCGACCGGAGACAGGTAGAGGGCGTACACCTCGCCCGCCGGCCGACCGGCCTCGGGTGCGGCGGCCGGTCCCGGGGCGAGTTCGGGGTCCCGGGCCGGCCCCACGCTGATCCAGCCGACGATCCCGCCGTCGCGCTCGGCCACCAGGTCGGACACCTCCGGGGGGCGGCGGCCGAACCACGAGCGCCGTCGTTCGGCGTCCTCGGCCACGCTCATCGCGTCCAGATACGCCTGCGGCATCAGCCCCCGGTAGGCGGCCTGCCAACCGCGGACCCGTACGGCCGCGACCGCGTCGATATCGGCCTCGGTCATCTCCCGTATCGGTAACGGGTGCGCTGCCTGCGCACCGGCCCCGCCCGACGGCCCGTCCAGTTCCCCGTTCATGGACCCATCCATGCGGGAGAGCCTAGGAGGCCGGTCAAAGGGTTTTTGGCTCAGGAACGCGCGGCCGGCGGACGGCCGCTTGACCTTGCCCCAGACGTCAAGGTTCGAGACTCCCGGCATGGAACGCACTACGCACACCGGGTCGACCGTGCCCGGGACGGACCGCAGGGTCGTGATCATCACCGGGGCCGGTACGGGGATCGGGCGGGCCGCCGCCCGCGCCTTCGCGGCGGAGGGGGCGCGCGTGCTGGCGGTGGGGCGCCGGGCCGAGCCGCTGGCGGAGACGGCGGCGGGGGCCGGACACGAGGGCGGCGAGATCGTCCCGTACGCCGCGGACATCACCGCGGACGGCGCACCCGAAGCCCTCGTGCGCCATGCCGTCGACACCTACGGCCGACTCGACGTCCTGGTCAACAACGCGGCGGTGGTCGGCAGCGGGGCGCTCGGCAGCTACACCAAGGAGGGCATGGCGCCGCAGCTGGCGACGAACCTCGTGGCGCCCGTACTGCTGACCCAGGAAGCGGTGCCCCACCTGGAACGGACCGGCGGTGTCGTGGTCAACATCAGCACCTCGGTCGGCCAGCGGGGGTGGCCGGGCAACTCGGTCTACGCGGCGACCAAGACCGGACTCGAACTCCTCACCCGCAGCTGGGCGGTGGAGCTCGCACCGCGCGGCGTACGGGTCGTCGCGGTCGCCCCCGGCGCGATCGACACCCCGATCGCGCTGCACCAGGGCTGGACGCCCGAGCAGCGGACGGCCATACGGAAGTGGCAGATCGAGCACACGCCCATGGCGCGGGTCGGCCGCCCCGAGGAAGTGGCCTGGGCGGTCACCCGGCTCGCCGCGCCGTCCGCGTCGTTCGTGACCGGGGTGGTCCTCCCGGTCGACGGGGGAGCGGTGGTGGGCTGATCCGGGAACTGGCGTCCCCCGCCGGGAGTTCACTCGGCAGACAGGAGGGGCCGGCCGCTGTCGGCGGTCGTGGACGGGAGGGGGAGCCGGTGCGGATCGGCGAGCTGGCGGAGCTCACGGGGGCGTCGACGCGCGCGCTGCGCAACTATGAGCGCGAGGGGCTGATCGCCTCGGAGAGGGCGGCCAACGGCTATCGCGTCTACGACGCGCGCGCGGCCGTACGGGTGCGCAACATACGGCATCTCCTGGCGGCCGGGCTGACCCTCGCCGACGTCCGGTGCTTCGGCCCTTGCCTGGACGGGGACATGACCACCGCCCCGCCGTCTCCCGTGGGCCTGCGCATCGCCCGCGAGCGGCTCGCCGCCATCGACGAGCGGATCGCCGCCCAGATGGAGGCGCGCGACCGCTTGGCGCGGGCCCTGGAGGCGGTCCCGGCCGCCTCGGCCTAGGACCTGTCCGGGTGCCGCCCCGGCATCCGGCCGGGGCGGAGCGCAGGGCGCACCGCGTCCCTGGGGGGCGGGCCGAGGCTTCAGAGCAGCGTCAACTGGACGGGTTCGGAAGGGGCGTGGGGCGGGTGCCCGCCCGGTGCGGGAGCCGGGGGCGGGGGCGCGATCCGGCGGTGCTCGCCGGCGCGGGCCGGCCCGATTCCGTACTCGGCGGCGAGTTCATGGACCTGGCGGGTGATCCGGCGCTGGTACCACTTGGGCGCGTAGGCGCCGTCTGCGTACATCGTCTCGTAGCGCCGTACGAGCCGCGGGTGGTGCTGTCCCAGCCAGGCCGTGAACCATTCGCGGGCGCCCGGCCGCAGATGGAGGACGAGCGGGGTGACGGACCCGGCGCCGGCCTCCGCGATGGCCCGGACCGTGGCGCGGAGCTGTTCCGGCGAGTCCCCGAGGAAGGGGATGACCGGCGCCATCAGCACCCCGCACGGGATGCCGTGCGCGGTGAGCGTGCGCACCACGTCCAGTCGGCGCTCCGGCGCGGGCGTGCCGGGCTCGACCGTGCGCCACAGCTCGCGGTCCAGGAAGCCGACGGAGACGGAGATGCCGACGTCGGTGACCGCGGCGGCCTGCCGCAGCAGCGGCAGATCGCGCAGGATCAGCGTGCCCTTGGTGAGGATCGAGAAGGGGTTGGCGTGGTCGCGCAGCGCCTGGAGGATGCCGGGCATCAGGCCGTAGCGGCCCTCCGCGCGCTGGTAGCAGTCGACGTTCGTGCCCATGGCTATGTGGTCGCCGCGCCAGCGGCGCCCGGCCAGCTCGCGGCGCAGCAGGTCCGGGGCGTTGACCTTCACGACGATCTGCGAGTCGAAGCCGAGCCCGGTGTCCAGGTCGAGGTAGCTGTGCGTCTTGCGCGCGAAGCAGTAGACGCAGGCGTGGCTGCAGCCGCGGTAGGGGTTCACGGTCCATTCGAACGGCATCCGGGAGGCGCCCGGGACGCGGTTGACGATCGAGCGGGCGCGCACCTCATGGAAGGTGATGCCGCGGAACTCGGGGGTGTCGATCGTGCGGCTGACGACGTCCGTGCCGAACAGGGCGGATCGGCCATCGCCCAGATTGTCCCAGCGCATCGGGCCTCCTTCTGCGTGCTGCCGAGCCCCCCGGTTCGCCATAATAGAACAGGTGTTCCCTTGTGGTTCGTCGACCCGGATTTTGGGCGTGCCCCCCAGTGGTGGTTGGCTTGGCGGCGCATCGCAGGACCGGCAGCCGACTACTGGAGGAAGACACACATGGGTCAGGTCGAGGCCACCACGCAGCGCGAGATCGCGGCGGACCCGGAGGACGTGTTCGACGCGCTCGCCGACTACACCGGCACGCGCCAGCAGCTGCTGCCCGAGCACTTCAGCGAGTACGAGGTCCGCGAGGGCGGCGACGGCAAGGGCACCCTCGTCCACTGGAAGCTCCAGGCCACGAGCAAGCGGGTGCGCGACTGCCTGCTGGAGGTCGACGAGCCCACCGACGGCCAGCTCGTCGAGAAGGACCGCAACTCCTCCATGGTGACGACATGGGTCGTCACGCCGGCCGGCGAGAAGCGCGCCAAGGTCGTCGTCACCACCACCTGGCAGGGCGCCGGCGGTATCGGCGGCTTCTTCGAGCGGACCTTCGCCCCCAAGGGCCTCGGCCGGATCTACGACGCCATCCTCGCCAACCTCGCCACCCGTATGGAGAAGTGACCCCGAGCGCGGCACGACGGCCGCACGCAGGGGTGGCGTGGAGCAGGAGTGATCCGTAGTCACTTCCGTCACCCTGAATGCGTGTCGTCACGCTCACCGGTTCGGGTGGTTTCCGGTGGGCCGAAGTGTCCGGCCCACCGGATCGGTTCCGTCCGGAAAGCCCTGATGGGAGCCCAAGAGGCGTCCGGGGCAAGGCACTTGACGTCCGTTCCCGCCCCGCACGCACCCTTTCGCCGCGCTTGAACGCTGTTGTCGCCCAATGCGAGAAATTGGGCGGCAGCAGGCGTGACGAGGGGAGCAGCACGTGGGCGGGACCACCCTGAGCGAGCGGACCGACGCGTCCGCTCCCGGCACGGCGCCGGTGCCGCTCGGCCCCCGCCGGGTCCGCACGGTCCTCGCCGGTCTGCTGCTGACGCTGCTGCTCGCCGCCCTCGGCCCGGCCGTCGTCGCCACCGCGCTCCCGAAGATCGCCGGTGAACTGCCCGGCCAGGGCCGGATGTCCTGGGTGGTGACCTCCTACCTCCTCGCGGCGGCGATCGCCCTGCCCCTCCACGGCAGACTCGGCGACCTCTTCGGCCGCAAGCCCGTCCTCCTCCTCGCGATCCTCGTCTTCACCGCCGGCTCGGCGCTGGCCGGCTGGTCGCGCACCATGGACGAACTGATCGCCTTCCGGGCCGTGCAGGGCATCGGCGGCGGTGGGCTCATGATCGGCGTCCGGGCGATCACCGCCGAGGTCGTCCCGGCGCGGGCCCGCCGGCGCTCCATGGGCCTGCTCGGCGCCGCCTTCGGGCTCGCCACCGCGGCCGGGCCGCTGGTCGGCGGCCTCTGCGCCGACCACGCCTCCTGGCGCTGGTGTTTCTACGCCAACGTCCCCTGCGGCGTGCTGACGCTCCTGGTGCTCGCCCTCGCCCTGAAGCTGCCCCGGCCCGCCGGCCGCCGCCGGCCCGACCTCGCCGGCGCGCTGCTGCTCGCCGCCTGCTCCCTCTGCCTTGTGCTGCTGGCCAGTTGGGGCGGCACCGAGTACGCCTGGCACTCGCGGACCGTCCTCGGCCTCGCCGCCGGTGCGCTCGGCACCGCCCTGTTGTTCCTCGCCGTGGAGTACTTCGCCGCCGAACCGCTGGTCCCGCTGCGGCTCTTCCGCGACTCGATCTTCCGCGTCACCGGCCTGGTCGGCGCCGCCGTCGGCCTCGCGCTCTTCGGCGCCGCCGACTGGCTTCCGGCCTTCCTCCGGGCGACCGACGGGGCCTCGGCCACCGGGTCCGGGCTGCTGATGCTGCCGCTGACGTGCGGCATCGTGCTCGCCTCGGCCGGCTCCGCCCGGCTCATCGGCCGCACCGGCCACTACAGGGCCTTCCCCGTCCTGGGCTGCGCGCTGGCCGCGGCGGGGATGTGGCTGCTGTCGCGGACGCGGCCGGACGCCCCGCGCGAGGTGTGCCTCTGGACGGGCGTCCTCGGCCTCGGCATCGGCCTGGTCGTGCCGGTGCTGGTGCTCGCCGTACGCAGCTCCGTGCGCAGCTCCGTACGCGGCCGCGCCGCCGCGACCGGCCCCGACCACTGCTTCCGGCAGCTCGGCGGCAGCGTCGGCGCGGCCCTCTTCGGCGCCCTCCTCGCCGACCGGCTCCTGCGCCGGCTCGACGACCGGCCGCCGGGGCCGAACCCGCTGCCCGACCCGGAGTCGATCACCCCGCACCTCGTGCGCGCGCTGCCCGCCTGGCTGCGCGACGGCCAGCTGGCCGCCTCCGCGCACGCCGTGCCGCGGATCTTCTTCTACCTGGTGCCGGTGCTCGTCCTGGGCCTTGTGCTCGCCTTCTTCCTGAAAGAGAAACCGCTGGTGTCTCACGCCTCTCCTGCCCCGCAGACCTCCCCGACCCCGCACGCCCCGTACGGCGAACCGACCGCCCCCGCCGCGGTCCCGCCGGCCCGCCCCGCCGCCGACGCGGCGGTCGCCGCCCCGTACACCCGGCCCCGCGCCCACGCCGCGGCGGGCCACCCCGGCGTCCCGGTGTGCGGCACCGTCCAGCACCACGACGGCTCCATCGTGCCGCGCGCCGCGCTCACCCTCATCGATGTCGACGGTCGGCAGATCGGCCGCGGCGCCACCGGCGAGGACGGGCGATACGCGCTCGCCACACCGGGCGCCGGTTCGTATGTGCTGGTCGCGGCCGCCGGAGGACACCAGCCGCAGGCGGTCATCGTCACCGTCGGCGAGCGGCCGGTCGAGCTGGACGTGGTACTCGGCGGCGCCGGGCGGCTGGCCGGTGCCGTCACCACCGCCGACGGCACGCCCGTACGCGACGCCATGGTCACCCTCACCGACGTACGGGGCGAGGTCGTCGCGGCCACCCGCTCCGGGCGTGAAGGGGCCTATGTCATGGGCGAGTTGGTGGCTGGTGAGTACACCCTCGCCGCCAGCGCCCCGGCGTTCCGGCCGACCGCGCTCCCGGTCACCGTGCAGGCGTCGCGCGAGACCCG
Source organism: Streptomyces sp. NPDC026575 (assembly GCF_055567415.1). NCBI lineage: Bacteria > Bacillati > Actinomycetota > Actinomycetes > Kitasatosporales > Streptomycetaceae > Streptomyces > Streptomyces sp. NPDC026575. The sequence goes on along the minus strand of NZ_JBVHQM010000015.1, from coordinate 141,690 downwards.
CCAGGACGTCGAGCTCGCCGGTGGCGCGGTACTGCGCGGGACCGTACGGGCCGGGGGCGGCCGCCCCGTCGAGGACGCCCGGGTCACCCTCCTGGACACCGCCGGAAATGTCGTCGACACCGCGACGACCGGCGCCGACGGGCTGTTCCGCTTCGTGGACCTGTCGGCCGGCGAGTACACCGTGATCGCCGCCGGGTACCCGCCGGTGGCCACCGTCCTGCAGATGGCCGGCGGCGGTCGGACCGAACGCGACCTGCAGTTGGGACACGAGGACTGAGCACGCGCCCCGGGGCGGCGGCCGGTGGGCCTGGGTGCGGGCCCACCACCGCGGTCAGCGCGGAGCGTCCGGCGCGGCTCGCCCAGCGGGTGGCGGCGGCCGGAGCGGGGCGGCGTCGGCGGCGAAGCGCAGCCGGGTGATCAGGGGCCGGTCGCCGCGGAGCAGGGGCACGGCCGCGGCGCGGGGCGCGAGGTAGCCGAGGAGGCCGCGGCCCGCGGCGAGCGGAACGTCGGCCACGTCGCCGACCGCGGGGTGGGCGCCGCGGAGCCGGTCCCGCTCGTGCGCGTCCATGCCCCAGGCCATCGGGGGCAGGCGGTGGCCGCCGGGCCCCTTCCCGCCGGTGCGGGTGCGGGTGGCGAAGCGCCGCGAGACCGAGTCGAAGAGCAGCGTGCCGCCCGGGAACGCGTCGGCGCAGGCGGCGATCAGCTCGGTCACCTCCGCGGGCCGCAGGTACATCAGCAGCCCCTGGGCCGTCACCAGGACCCCGCGCGAGGTGTCGATGCCCGCCGTCCATCGGCTGTCGCGGACGTCGCCGGCGACGAGCCGCTGCCGGGCACCGTGGGGCAGTACCCGCTCGCGCAGCTCCAGCAGGTCGGCCAGGTCGACGGTGACCCATCGGGCGCGGCCGTTGTCCACCCGCCAGAACTGGGTCTCCAGGCCCTCGCCGAGCGCGATCACGGTGCCGTCCGGGTGGCCGGCGAGGAATTCCCGCACCACCTGGTCGAAGGCGAGGGCGCGCAGGGCCAGGGCCTGCGCCACCCAGGGGCGGGCGGCGCCCAGCCGCTCCCGGAAGGGGAAGTCCAGCTCGGCGACGAGTCCCACGGCGCGGGGGTCGGGCAGCACGGTGTCGGGGCGGGCGGCCTCGGTGGCCCGATGGTAGAGGGTCCACAACGCCGTTTCGGGAACTCCCGTGAGGTCTGCCTTGATCATGCGGCGTTGATATCGCCGCCCGGCCCGCCCGTGGGGGACATCGGGGCACCCGGTCACCCTGGGGAGTGCAAAGTCGTATCGCGGGTACCGGGGCCGTCAGCGTGACAGATCGCGGTGTATGACGCGGGCGGCGCTCTCCACGGCGTCCACGCCGTCGCCCATGGTGCGGTTTCCGGTGGACAGCACGGCCATGCCGTAGTCGTGGGCGCCGCCGGTGAAGGCGCCGACGCTGTTCACCCGCCAGCCGTCGGTCTTGCGCGGCAGCCAGCCGTTCTTGACGTGGACGGTCGCCGTGGCCGGGGCGCCGGCGGGCGCTCCCCAGCGCTGTTCGGGGACGACATGTCCCATCAGGCCGAGCGCATAGCCGCGGGAGGCCGGGGTGAGCACCGGGCTGTCCGTCGTCAGCAGCTGCATCAGGGTGAGCTGGTCGGCGGCGGTGATCTGGGTGAGGCCCCAGGCGCCGCCCGTCCCGGGGACGGTGTGCCGCATACCGGCCAGGGTCAGGAAGTGCTGGACGCCGGCGGGGCGGATCTGCCGCCACAGCGCGTTGGTCGAGGCGTTGTCCGACTTGGTGATCATGGCGGTGGTCAGCCGCACCTCGCGCGGGGTGAGGTGGCGGTGCGCCTCCTCGGCCTGCCGCAGCAGCGCCCCGAGCACGGTCACCTTCACCACGCTCGCCGAGTCGAAGTGCGCACCGGCCTGGAAGTCGCAGCGGGTCCTGGTGCGCCGGTCGTAGACGGCCAGCGCCGCGGCGCCCTCGTGGCCGTCGAGGGCGACGGCTATGTCATGGGACAGCGCGGGGGCCAGGCCCGGCTTCTGCGAGGTGCACACGACCTTGGCGCCGTCCACCGGGGTGCTGGCGGTGCCGGCCGCCGCCGGGGTCGCCGTGGTGAGCACCGTGAGCAGCGACCCGGCAGCCACGACGGCGGCCAGCCCGCGGCGCGCGCAGGTCGATATGCGTGATCTGTGCATGGGGGTGGACGATACGGGGCGGCTGCGCGGCGCCTCCGGGCAGATGGGAGGGATTGTCCGATTTTGGCGGTGTGGGTCGGCGTGTGACATTCGCCAAATCGGACACGGGGGAGTGCGGAGTCCTCGGCGCTCTCTAGGGGCGCGGCAGTGGACGGCGGGCCCCGGTCGCGGCTCGTCGGCGGGCCGCGACCGCGCGGCGGTGGTGGGCGACCGACAGCAGCCGGCGGCTGCGGAGCGCCATCTCGATCTCGAAGCGGGCCAGCGGGTCGCGGAGCCGGGCGCCGAAGAGCCGCTCCAGCTGGCGCATCCGGTAGCGCACGGTCTGCGGATGGATGCCGAGCGCCTTGGCGATCTCCGGGGCGCCCATCCCGCCGAGCCAGGCCAGCAGGGTGGCTTCCAGGCGCTCGCACCGCTCCGGGGACAGGCCCGCCAGCGGGCGCAGGCGGCGCGCGACGAGCGTACGGGCCAGCGACTCGTCCTGGAGCAGGACGAGGGAGGAGAGGTGGTCGTCGACGAACATCACTCCGGCGTCGGGGCCGTCGTGCGCCGATGCCAGGGCCAGCAGGCGGGTCGCGGACCCTACGGAGGCGGCGGCGTCGTGCGCCGGTACCGCATGGCCGACCGCGGCGGCGCGGTGCCGCAGCACGCCCTTGAGCCGGGCGCGGCCGCCGCTGTCGTCGGCGAGCGTGCCGGGGATCAGCAGGCCCGGCGCCTCGCCGGGCGCGCTGACGAGGCAGTCGCCCAGTGCGGATGCCACGAGGTGGATGTCGGTGCCGGTCCGCAGCATGACCGCCCGGACGGTGCCGGGCAGCGGGCGGCCGTTGCGCAGCACCTCCTCGATCAGCCGGGTGACCTGCGTACGAGTGTCGTGTTCCAGGCAGTCCCGGAAGCGTGGATTGCGGTCGCAAAGTGATTGCGTGATCAGATCGGTGAGGATCGCGAGCTGATCGTGGTCGTCTGCCTGTGTGTCGCCGGGCTGCGCTAACCAGGCGCCGTTGAGTGCGTTGCTCATCGTTCTGCCTCTGTTTCATCCTGTGGGAGGCCGGTCCGGGCTGTTCTACCTCACCTGGCAAGTGCCGACGGCAGCTGACAGATGTCCGTCGGAACTCCGTCCGAATGCTGGCGGAAGACCTTCCGCTTTGCGACAGAAACTGTGTGGGTCGAGGCGCCCCGCGAACGTTCCGGCGCGTCTGCTCCGTCCGGAGGGCGCCGTTGCGGCCAACTGGCCGGTCCTGGAGGGTGCCGGACGGGGCGTCATACCGAAGGCCCTGGTTAGGGTGGGGAATCCGTTCGCCGCCTCGAAACTGTTGTTGACGAGTGATGTCGGGAATCGTGCGTACCGCCGCCCAGCCGCGAGAGGACTGGTGAATGTGAAGATCCTCATCTCCGCCGACATGGAGGGCGCCACCGGCGTCACCTGGCCCGCCGACGTGCTGCCCGGCACTCCGCAGTGGGAGCGCTGCCGGCGGATGTTCACCTCCGACGTGAACGCGGCGATCGCCGGGTTCTTCGACGGCGGCGCCGACGACGTGCTGGTCAACGAGGCGCACTGGTCGATGCGCAATCTGCTGCTGGAACAGCTCGACGAGCGCGCCCAGATGCTCACCGGCAAGCACAAGTCGCTCAGCATGGTCGAGGGCGTACAGCACGGCGATGTCGACGGCATCGCCTTCGTCGGCTACCACACCGCGGCCGGCACCGAAGGCGTCCTCGCGCACACCTACCTCGCCAACACGCTCACCGGCGTCTGGGTCGACGGCACCCGGGCGAGCGAGGGCTATCTGAACTCCCTCGTGGTCGCCGAGTACGGCGTGCCGGTGGTGCTGGTCACCGGCGACGACCGCACCTGCCAGGACGCGCTGGGCTACGCCCCGCAGGCGCCCGGTGTGGCGGTCAAGGACTATGTGTCGCGCTATGCGGCGGTCTGCCGGCCACCGGCCCGCACGGCGGCCGACATCCGGGCCGGGGCGCGCAAGGGGGCGGCGCTCGCGGTGCGCCACGAACCGGTCCGGCGCGGACCGCACCGCTTCGAGCTGGAGTTCGACGCCGAGCATCTGGTGGTCGTCGCGACCTGTGTGCCCGGCGTGGAGCGCAGCGGGGAACGGCGCGTGGCGTATACCAGTCAGAACATGTACGAAGCCATCCGGTGCTTCAAGACGGTCACCACCGTCGTGTCGTCGGCCGTGGAGGAAGCGTATGGCTGAGATGGACCTCATGGTGGACCCCGCGGCCGAGCCCGCCCCGGGCGTCGACCAGCAGGCGCTGGACGAGGTGGTGCGCTTCACCTCGGACCTGATCCGGATCGACACCGGCAACGCGGGCGACGGCGCCTGCCGGGAGCGCCCGGCCGCCGAGTACGTCGCCGAGCGGCTGGCCGCGGCCGGGCTGGAGCCGGCGCTGCTGGAGCGCACCAAGGGCCGGACGAACGTCGTCGCCCGCATCGAGGGCACCGACCCCGCGGCCGACGCCCTGCTGGTCCACGGCCATCTGGACGTGGTGCCCGCCGAGCCCTCCGACTGGAGCGTGCACCCCTTCTCGGGGGAGGTCCGCGACGGCGTGGTCTGGGGGCGGGGCGCCGTCGACATGAAGAACATGGACGCGATGGTGCTGTCCGTCGTACGGCACTGGGCGCGCAGCGGAGTGCGGCCGCGGCGCGACATCGTGCTGGCCTTCACCGCCGACGAGGAGGCCAGCGCGGCCGACGGCTCGGGCTTCCTGGCCGACCGGCACGCCGATCTCCTCGCCGACTGCACCGAAGGCATCAGCGAGTCCGGGGCGTTCACCTTCCACGCCGGCGGCGGGATGCAGCTGTACCCGATCGCGGCCGGCGAGCGCGGGACGGCCTGGCTGAAGCTGACCGCCCAGGGTCGCGCGGGGCACGGCTCGAAGGTCAACCCCGACAACGCCGTCACCCGGATCGCCGCCGCCGTGGCCCGGATCGGCGAGCACTCCTGGCCGGTCCGGCTCACCCCGACCGTCCGCGCCGCGCTGCGCGAACTCGCCGCGCTGCGCGGCGTCGACATGGACGACGAGGCGCCCGGCTTCGACGTCGACGCGCTGCTGGACCGGCTCGGCCCGTGCGCCAAGCTCGTCGCGCCGACGGTCCGCAACAGCGCCAACCCCACGATGCTGACGGCCGGTTACAAGGTCAACGTGATCCCCGGGTCCGCCGTCGCCTACGTGGACGGCAGGGTCGTCCCCGGTGGTGAGGCGGAGTTCCGCACCACCATGGACGAGCTGACCGGGCCCGACGTGAGCTGGGAGTACCACCACGGCGAGGTCGCCCTGCAGGCCCCGGTCGACTCCCCGACCTATGCCGCGATGCGCGCCGCGATCGAGCGCTTCGACCCGGACGGCCATGTCGTTCCGTACTGCATGTCCGGCGGCACGGACGCCAAGCAGTTCTCCCGGCTGGGCATCACCGGCTACGGCTTCTCACCGCTGAAACTGCCCGAGGGATTCGACTACCAGGCGCTCTTCCACGGCGTGGACGAGCGGGTACCGGTCGAGGGACTGCACTTCGGAGTCCGGGTGCTGGACCACTTCCTGCGCCTGGCCTGACCGGACGGGACCTGCCCGACCGGCCCACGAGAGGAACTGCTGCATGGTGACCACCGCTCCCTACGGCACCTGGGCGTCCCCCATGGACGCCCGCACCGTCGCCGCACACGACGGCCGCCCGGCCTTCGTCGGTGTGGTCGGCGACGAGGTGTGGTGGACGGAGCCGCGGCCCGACGAGGGCGGCCGGCGGGCGCTGGTCCGCCGGCTGGCGGACGGCACCCGGCAGCCGGTGCTGCCGGCGCCCTGGAACGTCCGCAGCCGGGTGCTGGAGTACGGCGGCCAGCCCTGGGCCGGCACCGTCACCGACCGCGGCCCGCTGGTCGTCTTCAGCGACTTCGCCGACCAGCGGCTCTACGTCCACGAGCCGGACGGCGGCGCCGCACCCCGCCCGCTCACCCCGCTCTCCGCCGTCGGCGACGGACTGCGCTGGGTCGATCCGGTGCTGCGCCCGGAGCTGGGCGAGGTGTGGTGCGTCCTGGAGGAGTTCACCGGCGACCGGCCGACGGATGTCCGCCGGGTGGTCGCGGCCGTGCCGCTCGACGGCTCGGCGGCCGAAGACCGCGCCGTCGTAAGGGAGTTGAGCGACGACCGGCACCGGTTCGTCACCGGCCCGCGGATCTCCCCGGACGGGCGGCGGGCCGCCTGGATCGCCTGGGACCACCCGCAGATGCCCTGGGACGGCACCGTGGTGATGGTCGCCCGGATCACCGAGGGGGGCACGTTCGAGGACATCCGGCCGCTCGTCGGCGACCTCGGCACCGACGCCCGGGGCGACGAGGGCGGCGGTGAGTCCGTCGCCCAGATCGAGTGGGCCGCCGACGGCTCGCTGCTGTTCGTCTCGGACCTCAGCGGTTGGTGGGAACTCCAGCGCATCGACCCCGAACCGGCCGGCGACGGCGTGGTCGCCTCCCGCGCGCTGTGCCCCGCCCGGGAGGAGGAGTTCGGCGGCCCGCTGTGGAACGTCGGACAGCGCTGGTTCCTGCCCCTGGACAACGGCACCGTCGCGGTCGTCCACGGCCGTGGCGCGACCTCCCTGGGCATCCTCGACCCGGTCAGCGGCGAACTCGTCGACGCCGCGGGGCCCTGGACGGAGTGGGCGCCCACCCTCGCCGTGCACGGCACCCGCGTCGTCGGCATCGCGGCCGGCCCGCACCGCTCCTACGAGATCGTCGAGCTGGACACCTGCACCGGACGGGCCCGCGCGATCGCCTGCCGGCATGTCGACGTACTGGACCCGGCCTACTACTCCCGGCCGCACAGCCGCACCTTCACCGGACCCGGCGGGCGGGACGTCCACGCCCACATCCATCCGCCGCACAGCCCCGACCACACCGCCCCCGAGGGCGAGCTGCCGCCCTTCGTGGTCTGGGCGCACGGCGGCCCCACCGGCCGCGCCCCGCTGGTGCTCGACCTGGAGATCGCCTACTTCACCTCCCGCGGCATCGGCGTCGCCGAGGTCAACTACGGCGGTTCGACGGGCTACGGCCGCGCCTACCGCGAGCGGCTGCGCGGCCAGTGGGGCGTGGTCGACGTCGAGGACTGCGCGGCCGTCGCCCGGGCCCTGGCCGACGAGGGCACCGCCGACCCCGCCCGGCTGGCGATCCGCGGCGGCAGCGCCGGCGGCTGGACCACCGCCGCCTCGCTGACCACCACCGACCTCTACGCCTGCGGCACCATCAGCTATCCGATCCTCGACCTCACCGGCTGGGCCGGCGGCGAGACCCATGACTTCGAGTCGCAGTATCTGGAGTCGCTGGTCGGTCCGCTCGCCGAGGTGCCCGAGCGCTACCGCGAGCGCTCGCCGCTGCACCGCGCGGACCGGATCGCCGCACCGTTCCTGCTGCTCCAGGGCCTGGACGACGTGATCTGCCCGCCCGCCCAGTGCGAACGCTTCCTCGCCGCGGTCGCCGGGCGCGGCATACCGCACGCCTACCTGGCGTTCCCCGGCGAGGGGCACGGCTTCCGCCGCGCGGACACCATCATCCGCGCCGTGGAGGCCGAACTCTCCCTGTACGCCCAGGCGTTCGGCTTCACCCGCGGCGACATCCCGGCACTGGAGCTGCGCGGATGACCGTGGCGGCGCTGCGCCGGCCCCCGCGGCTGCGGGCCGGCGACCGGGTGGCGGTGGTCGCGCCCAGCGGCCCCATCGTGGCCGACCGGCTGGACCGCGGGCTGGACGTGCTGCGCGGCTGGGACCTCGATCCGGTCGCCGCGCCCCACGTCCTGGGCACCCACGGCACGCTGGGATATCTCGCGGCCGGTGACGAGGACCGGGCCCGCGACCTCCAGGCCGCCTGGTGCGATCCGTCCGTCAAGGCGGTGTTCGCGGCCCGCGGCGGCTACGGCGCACAGCGGATGGTCGACCTGCTGGACTGGTCCGCCCTCCGGGCCGCGGCCCCCAAACCGCTGATCGGCTTCAGCGATGTGACGGTGCTGCACGAGGCATTCGCGGTGCGCGCCGGTGTCGCGACGCTGCACGGCCCGGCCGTCGCCGGCGAGGTCTTCCTCAAGGACGACCCCACCCGCGAGCACCTCCGGCGCACGCTCTTCGCGCCCGAGACCGTCCGCACGCTGGCCTCGGCCACGGCCCGGCCGCTGGTGGCGGGCCGGGCCCGCGGGGTCACCGTCGGCGGCTGTCTGGCCATGCTCGCCAGCGAGCTGGGCACCCGCCGGGCCAGGCGCGGCGCCTCGGGCGGACTGCTGCTGCTGGAGGACGTGGGCGAGCCGCCGTACCGGATCGACCGTGCGCTCACCCAACTCCTGCGGGCCGGCTGGCTGGACGGCGTCGCCGGGGTCGTGCTCGGCTCCTGGGCGCGCTGCGGACCGTACGAGCGGGTGCGCGAGGTGCTGCGGGACCGGCTGGGCGGGCTCGGGGTGCCGGTGGTCGAGGAGTTCGGCTTCGGCCACGGGGAGTCCGCCCTGACCGTTCCGCTGGGCGTCGCCGCGGAGCTGGACGCGACGGCCGGCACGCTGCGCTTCACGGGTCCGGCGCTGGTCTGACGCGGCGGCCGCCGGCCCCCGTCCGCCCGGCGGAGGTCTGCGAACTGATGTCCTGTCAGAAACGCGGGCCATGAGCGTTGACGTGACCGTTACTCGTGTCACAACATAGGCGCGCCGTTACCGACTGGTTGGTACGACATGTCCTTGTGGAGGTCCTGGTGCCCAGCGAGTCCCGAGCACTCTCCCGCTCCCTGCTCCGCACGTCCCTCGCCCTGCTGACCGGCACCGCCCTCGCTGCGCCGCTCGTCCTCTCCGGCCCCGCGGCCGCGGTCGTCGCCGCCGACCCGTACACCGTCACCGAACTGAAGCTCACGGTCCGGGCCGGCGACCGCAGATGCACCCTGGACACCGATGTCTACCGCCCGGCCGGAGTCGACGCCGCACACCCCGCGCCCGCCGTGCTGACCACCAACGGCTTCGGCGGCAGCAAGGCGGACGGCAGCACCGACGCCATCGCCAGGGCGTTCGCCTCGCGCGGCTATGTGGCGCTGGCCTACTCCGGCCTCGGCTTCGGCAAGACCGGCTGCCCGATCTCCCTCGACGACCCCCGGGTCGACGGCCGGACGGCGAGCCGGCTGCTCGACATGCTGGCCGGCACTCGCAAGGCCGACGACGGGACCCGCGTCGACTACGTCGCCAAGGACGGCAACAGCGATCCGCGGGTCGGCATGATCGGCGGGTCCTACGGCGGGGCGATCCAGATGGCTACCGCGGCCGTCGACCACCGCGTCGACGCCCTGGTCCCGCTCATCACCTGGAACGACCTCTCCTACTCCCTCGACCCCAACAACGCCGGCCGCGCCGAGGGAGCCGGCCGGCCGCTGCCCGGCGCCTACAAGTGGCAGTGGACCAACGGGTTCTTCCTGCTGGGGGAGGCGCAGGGGCTCCTCCACCCGAATCTGGACACGTCGCGGATCGGCGGCGCGGGCTGTCTGCACTTCGTCGAGCGGGCCTGCGGCACCAAGCGGCTGCTGGACTCGGGGACGTACCCGGCCGAGCAGACCCAAGCCGTGCTCGCCTACGCGCGCAGCGTCTCCCCGGTCTCGTATCTGAAGTCGGTCACGGCGCCGACGCTGCTGATCCAGGGGCAGGCGGACACCCTGTTCAACCTCAACGAGGCCACCGCCTCCTACCGGACGCTCACCGAACAGGGCACCCCGGCCAAGATGATCTGGCAGTCGTGGGGCCACAGCGGCGGGATGCGGAAGCCGGCGGCGGGCGAACTCAACCTGGCCGAGGGCAACCTGCGCGGCAGCTACGTCGGGCGGCGGATCCTCGCCTGGTTCGACCGCTATCTGCACCATCACAAGAAGACCGACACCGGGCCGGCGTTCGCCTACTACCGGGACTGGGTGACCGAGGGGCCCGCCTACGCCACCTCGTCGAGCGTCCCGTCGGGCGGCGGCCGGCGGCTGTACCTCTCCGGGGACGGCGCGCTCGTCGACGACCGCAGCAAGGTGGTGCCCGGCAGCCGTACGTACCGCAACCTGCCGATGGCCACCAGCCACTCGGAGAGCTCGCTGTCCAGCATGCTGGGGCTGCCGGACACGGCGCCGTCCGACCTCGGGGGCACCCATCTGACCTGGACGTCCGCCCCGGTGGGGGGCAGTCCGGTGGACGTGGTGGGCGCGCCCAGGGTGACACTCAAGGTGGACTCGCCGGCGGCGGAGCGGGCCCAGGAGTCCCCGGACGCCGCCGACCGGCTGGTGCTCTTCGCCAAGCTCTACGACATCGCGCCGGACGGCACCAAGACCCTGGTGAACCGGTTGGTGGCCCCGGCGCGGGTGCCCGATGTGACCCGGAGCTTCTCCGTCGAACTCCCGGCGATCGTGCACCGCTACGAGCCGGGGCACCGGCTGGGCTTCGTCATCGCCGCGAGCGACGACGCCTACGCGGGCAACCGGGGGGAGAAGCCGGTGACCGTCACCAGCACGCCCCAGGACACCGGTGTCCTCGAACTCCCCGTCACCCGAGAGCTGCGGTAGTGGATCCGTACGGCGGGCTCAGTCGTCCGAGACCGTGATGGCCTGCACGGGGCAGGCGCGGGCACCCTCGTGCGCCATCGGGTCGCCCGCGCCGTCCTCGCTGCCGGGCTGCACGGTGCCGTAGCCGTCGTCGTCCTGGCCGAACACTCCCGGCGCGGTCAGGGCGCACTGACCGGAGCCGATACAGACTTCGCTGTCGATGGTGATCCGCATGCCGGACCCCTTTCCTTCCGTCTCCGTCCTGGCTGTTACCAGGTCAGCGGCAGTTCGATCAGGCCTTGCACAGTATCGTCACCGGGCTTGAAGGGGACCTCGTCGGCCGGTACGGCGAGTCGCAGATCCGGGAGCCTGGTGAACAGGGCGCGCAGCGAGATCTCCAGCTCCGCACGGGCCAGGTTCTGGCCCAGGCACTGGTGGCTGCCGAAGCCGAAGGCGAGGTGGTGGCGGGCCGAACGGTCCAGGTCCAGCCGGTCGGGTGACGGATAGACGGAGTCGTCGCGGTTGATCAGGGAGACGGGCAGCAGGATCCCGTCGTCGGCGCGGATGAGTGCTCCGCCGATCTCGATGTCCTCCTTCGCCACCCGCAGCATCCCGTCGGTGACGGACAGGAACCGCAGCAGCTCCTCGACGGCGGCCGGCATCAGGTCCTGCTCGGCACGCAGTTGCGCCAGTTGCCCGGGGTGTTCCAGGAGGGTGAAGGCGGCGAGCGAGATCATGTTGGCGGTGGTCTCGTGACCGGCCATCAGCAGGACCATGACCAGCCGGACCAACTCGTCGTGTTCGAGGGCGCCGGCCCGCAGCCGGTCCTCGATCAGCTCGTCCAGCAGCCCTTCGCCCGGTTCCCGCTCCTTCTGGGCGATCAGCCCGGCCAAATACTCCTCCAGTTCCACCCGGGCGGCCGTCGCCTCCTCGGTGGTACGGCCCCGCAGGATCGCTCGCGATGCCTCCTCGAAGAACTTGTGGTCGGAGTAGGGCACACCGAGCAGTGAGCAGATCACCATCGAGGGGACCGGCAGGGCGAACGCGGAGACCAGTTCCGCGGGCGGCCCTTCGGCGAGCATCCGGTCGATCAGCTCGTCGACGACCCGCTGGATCTCCGGGCGCAGTGCGGCGACCCGCTTGTTGGTGAAGCTGGGGATCAGCATCCGGCGCTGGGAGCCGTGCTCGGGGTCGTCCACCCCGATCAGGGGTGTGCGGACCTGGCGGAGCGCGGTGAAGCGTTCGGCCGGCACCGGGAAGGCCGGGTTCTGCCAGTCGGACGACACGCGGGCGTCGCCCAGCAGAGCCCGGGCCTCGGCGTGGCCGGTCACCGCCCAGACCGTGCGGCCGTCGTAGAAGGTGACGCGGTGGACGGGGCCCTGCTCGCGCAGCGGTCGGTAGGCGGCGGGCGGGTGGTAGGGGCAGGTGCGGTTCTGGAAATAGGGGATGGTTTTGGACATGGGGTTCCTCCAGGCGGGGCGCATCGAGGCGTTCGCGCCGCTCGCTGAACAGCAGTCAAACGGCGGTCCGCCCTGCTCACCGCGCCGATGTCCACTACCTGTCGGGTACACCTATCCGGTGCGCGGGCCGTGCGGTTCGGCACGTGCGCGGCTGTGTCCGGTTCCCGTCGTTCGTCCGGTGAGGGTCACTGGCCTTCCCGCGCACCGACTTCCAGGACGCCTGGCAGCTGGAGCTGCTGCCCGGCATGCCGCACGACCCGGCGGCCTGGCGCGGCGTGCTGCGGGGCGCGTCCTTCCCCGAGGTCGGGCGCGCCGACCGGGGGGACCTCCCGGCGGCCGGGCGCGTACGATCTGCCGATGACGATCAGCGACCCCTACCTGGCCCGAGGCCCGCGGGTGGGCATCCGGCACTTCACCGCCGCCGACCGGGAAGAGTTCACCGCCGCCGCACGCCAGAGCGCCCGGATACACCACCCGTGGCTCTTCCCGCCGGTCGCCGACGACGCTTACGACGCCTATCTGCAAAGGCTCCAGGAGCCGTCCCGCGAGGGCCTGTTGATCTGCGAGCTCGCCGGCGGGCGGATCGCGGGCTATGTCACGATCAACAACATCGTGCACGGCGCGTTCCGCTGCGGCGCGCTCGGCTACGGCGCCTTCGCCCACGCGGCGGGCCGCGGACTGATGGGCGAGGGACTGCGGCTGGTGCTCCACCACGCCTTCGAGCGGCTGGACCTGCACCGTCTGGAGGTCAACGTCCAGCCCGCCAACGAACGGTCGATCGCCCTGGTCAAACGGGCCGGCTTCCGCCTGGAGGGCTTCTCCCCGGACTTCCTGTTCATCGACGGCGCCTGGCGCGACCACGAGCGCTGGGCGATCACCAGCGAGATGCTGCCCGATGCCGAGCAGGTGCCCGACGAGCAGGTGTGATTCGCTGTCCGGCATGGACATCGTCTTCCGCCGCACCGTCCCGGTCTTCCGGATCTTCGACGTGACCAAGGCCCATGAGTTCTACGTCGACTACCTCGGCTGCACCGTCGACTGGGAGCACCGCTTCGAGCCCGGCATGCCGCTGTACACCCAGGTCTCGCGCGGCGACCTGGTGCTGCACCTGTCCGAGCACCACGGCGACGCCACGCCCGGCTCGACGGTCTACACCGAGCTGAGCGGGGTCCGCGCGCTGCACGCCGAGCTGGCGGCCAAGGACTATCTGTATCTGCGCCCCGGACTGGAGCACGACGAGATCGGCACCTGCCTGACCCTGACCGACCCCTTCGGCAACCGGCTGCGGTTCAACGAGCCGGGTCCGGACGAGGCCGGTCCCGGCCCTTGCGGTTGATCTTCATGGTGTCCATGTCGGTGGCCGTGGACCGCAGTTCGCGAAAGCCCAGGCCGGCCGCCCGCAGCGCGGTCCCGGCCCGGTCCTCGGCGAGCGCGGCCGCCATCTCCTCGCCGTCCGCCGCGTCGGAGACGATGACGTAGCGGTAGGTGAAGGAGGTCAGCGTGGCGTCGTAGGCCAGCGATCCCTCGGGGGTGAACCGGAGCTGCGCAAGACCGTGGTCGGCCGCCTCCGAGAGCAGCTTCGCCCGTGCCTCCTGCGTCAGACCGTCCCATCTGCCGCGGACGATCACTCGGTAGGTGTGCTGGGCGGTGCTCATTGGTGTCCTCTTCCGTCCGCCTGCGCGGCTGTTGGTGACCGGTTCGGACCGACAGGGTATTTCGGCTGATCTTCCGAGGTCGCTCCATTTTCCCGGGCTTCTGTGTGACGATTTCGCCATGCGCCGCACGGTAGTGATCGATGCCCCCTCCAACCTGGGACTGCGCCCGCCCGCGCCCGGAACCGTCCCCGGCTGCCACAAGCTCGCCGGCGCGCTGCGCGAACAGGGGCTGCTGCGCCGGCTCGGCGCGCTGGAGGGCGGGGTGGTGGTGCCGCCGCGGTACGACCTGGGGGACTGGCGGGAGGGTGTGGACGGGGACTTCAACGCCGCCGCCATCGCCGCGTACACCGTCAAGTTGGCGGAGCGGGTCGAGGGGCATGTTCGCGGTGGGGACTTCCCGGTGGTGCTCGGCGGGGACTGCAGCATCCTGCTCGGCGCGGTGCTCGCGCTGCGGCGGCTGGGGCGCTACGGCGTGGCCTATCTGGACGGGCACGGCGACTTCCGGCATCCGGGGAACGTGGCGCTGTCGGGACCGCTGGGGGCCGCGGCCGGCGAGGGCGTCGCGCAGATCACCGGACGGGGCCAGGCGGACCTCACGGACATCGACGGGCTGCGGCCGTATGTGCGCGACGAGGACGTGAGCCTGCTGGGCATCCGCGACGCGGACGAGGACCAGGAGGAGCTGACGGGGCTGGGCATCAGCCACACCCCGGTCGGCGAGATCCGGCGGCGCGGCGCGGCGGCCGTGGCGCGGGAGGCCCTCGTCCACCTCCAGAAGCCGCCGCTCGACGGCTTCTGGATCCACCTCGACGCCGATGTCCTCGACCCGTCCGTCATGCCCGCCGTCGACAGCCCCGATCCGGGCGGTCTGCTGACCGGCGAACTCGCCGAGCTGCTCGGCCCGTTGGCCGCGTCGCCGCGCTGCGCCGGCATCAACGTCACCATCTACGACCCGGACCGCGACCCCGAGGGGGCCGGCGCCGCCCTGCTCACCGGCCTCCTTGAAGGGATCTTTGCGCAACCCTGACCTCGGCCGGCCGCAAGAAGACCTGTTCAGACCGGCGATCGCGAGGTTCCATGGGCAATCGGAGGCCGCCGCAGCCGAGGCGGCCCGGTCCAGCATTGCGAGGCAGCCGTGGCCACGACTGTGCGACGCACCACCCTGACCCTTCCCGCCTCCCCTCTCGGCCCGGACAACCCCCTCCCGGCGCTCGACGGCGGCCAGGACCCGCACCGCGTCGAGATCCCCCAAGACGCCGGCCTGCCCGCCGACATGGCCCGTCAGATCGGCTATCAGCCGCTGCGCTCGATCCTGCCGACCCGTATGCGTGACGGATACGGCCGCAACCGCCGCAGCACCGACCTCGACGCGCTGGTCGTCGAGAACGACCGGCTGCGCGCCACCGTCCTGCCCGGCCTCGGCGGGCGGGTGTACTCCCTGCACCACAAGCCCACCGACCGCGAACTGCTCTACCGCAACCCGGTGTGGCAGCCCGCCGCCTTCGCGCTCAACGGAGCCTGGTTCTCCGGCGGCATCGAATGGAACATCGGCGCCACCGGCCACACCACCCTCTCCTGCGCCCCGCTGCACGCCGCCCGCGTCCCGGCGCCGGACGGCGGGGAGATGCTGCGCCTGTGGGAGTGGGAGCGGCTGCGCGATCTGCCCTTCCAGGTGGACCTGTGGCTGCCGGAGGGCTCCGACTTCCTGTACGTGGGCGTGCGGATCCGCAACCCGCACCACCACACGGTCCCGGTCTACTGGTGGTCCAACACCGCGGTCCCCGAGGCGGCGGGCGGCCGGGTGCTGGCGCCCGCCGACGCGGCCTGGCACTTCGGCTACGAGCGGGTGCTGCGCCGGGTGCCGGTCCCGCACTCCGGCGGCGCGGACCGGACCTACCCGCTGCGCAGCGAGTTCCCGGCGGACTACTTCTACGAGGTGCCCGACGGCGCCCGCCGCTGGGTCACCGCGCTCGACGAGGACGGCCGCGGCCTGGTGCAGACCTCCACGGACGCGCTGCGCGGCCGCAAGCTCTTCCTGTGGGGGGCCGGGCGGGCCGGGCGGCGCTGGCAGCGGTGGCTCACCGAGCCCGGTACCGGCGGCTACGCGGAGATCCAGGCCGGACTGGCCCGTACCCAGCTGGAACACCTCCCGCTCGACGGGGGAGGGGAGTTCACCTGGCTGGAGGCGTACGGACCGCTGGCCGCCGACCCCGCGGCGGTGCACGGCGCCGACTGGGCGGCGGCCCGCGGCGAGGTCGCCGCCCGGCTGGAGGAGGCCCTGCCGCGCGCCGACGTCGACGCCGCCTACGCCGCCTGGCTGCCGTACGCGGACCTGGACCCCAAGGAGTCGCTGGCCGACGGGTCGGGCTGGGGCGCGCTGGAGGCCGCCCGGGCCGGCCTCGACCTGCCCGGTACGCCGTTCGCCGCGGCCACCCTGGGCCCGGACCAGGAGCCGTGGCTGACGCTGCTGCGCACCGGCGACCTGCCGGCCGGGGGGCCGGTGCCCGGACCGGCGCTGACCGCACCGGCCTGGCGCGATCTGCTGGAGTCCGCACCGCCGGGCCCGGCCACCGACTACCACCTGGGCCTCGCCCAGTGGCAGGCCGGCGACCGCGCCCAGGCCGTCCGCAGCTGGGAGCGGGCGGCCGGGTACGGCGGTGGCGCGCTGCCGCTGTACTGCCTGGCCGTCGCGGAGCGGGCGGCGGGCGAACCGGCCCGCGCGGCCGACCGGTTCGCCCAGGCCCGCGCCGCGGCGGAACAGGCTGCCGCGGCGAACGGTCCCCAGGCGCGCGCCTGGTGTGCGGTGCGCACCGCGCTCGCCCGGGAGGAGGTGCCGGCGCTGCTCGCGGCCGGCCGTACCGAGGAGGCCGCCCGGCTGCTGTCCGCGCTGCCCCCGGCCGAACTGGCCGACGGCCGCTTCCGGTTGCTGACCGCACAGGTGGCGCTCGCCCAGGGGCGGCCGGCCGCGGCCCGCGAGATCTTCGACGCCGGCTTCGAGATCGCCGATCTGCGGGAGGGCGACGAGACGCTGAGCGACACCTGGTACGCCGTCGCCGAGCAACTGGTCGCGGCCGGCGGGCCGGTCACCGAGGCGGTACGCGCCACGGCCCGGTCCGCCCATCCGCTCCCGGAGCGCTACGAATACCGGATGCGGCCGGTGGCGGCACCGGGTTCGCCCGGTGCGGACGAGCCGGATCCCGCCGGGGGCTGATCACCCCAGCGGCTTGTCCAGCACCGCCTTGGTGTGGCTGAAGGTGTCGAGCGAGTACTCGCCGTGGTAGCGCCCCATGCCGCTCTCGCCGACCCCGCCGAACGGCAGGTCGGGCGCGGTGAGATGGGCGACCGGCAGGCCGAAGGCGAGGGCGCCCGAGGAGGTCTCGGCCAGCAGCCGGTGCTTGGTGTCGTCGGAGTCGGTGAACGCGTACAGCGCCAGCGGCTTGTCGCGCTCGTTGATGAAGGCGATCGCCGCGTCCAGGTCGGGCACCGGCACGATCGGCAGGACCGGGCCGAAGATCTCCTCCTGCATGACGGGGGCGTCGGGGGAGACATCGGCGAGGACGGTGGGCGCCAGATAGCGGGCGGCGCGGTCGTGGGTGCCGCCGGTGACCGTGCGGCCGCTGCCGAGCAGCGCGGTCAGCCGGTCGAAGTGCCGCTCGTTGACGATCCGTCCGTACTCGGGCGCGGCGGCCGGGTCGGTCCCGTAGAGCTCGCGTACGGCCTCGGCCAGGTGCGGCTCGACGGCGCGGGCGGTGTCGCCGATGGCCAGGACGTAGTCGGGGGCGACGCAGGTCTGGCCGGCGTTGAGGAACTTGCCGGCCGCCAGCCGCCGGGCGGCCGCGGCCAGGTCCGTGCCCGGGTCCAGGACGACCGGGCTCTTGCCGCCCAACTCCAGTGTGACGGGCGTCAGATGCCGGGCGGCGGCGGCCATCACGATCCGGCCGACCGCTCCGTTGCCGGTGTAGAAGATGTGGTCGAAGCGCTGGGCCAGCAGGGCGGTGGTCTCCGGGACCGCGCCCTCGACGACGGTCACCGCTTCGGCGTCCAGATAGCGCGGCAGCAGCCGGGCGAGCGCGGCGGAGGTCGCGGGGGCGAGTTCGCTGGGCTTGACGACGGCGCAGTTGCCCGCGGCCAGCGCGCCGACGAGCGGGGCGAGCGCCAGCTGGAGCGGGTAGTTCCAGGGGGCGATCACCAGGACGACGCCGAGCGGCTCGCGGACCACTCGCGCGCTCGCCGGGAGCAGCCGCTCGGGCAGCTCCGCCGGGCGGGGCGCCAGCCAGTCGTCGAGCCGGTCGAGGGTGTGGTCGATCTCGTTGACGGTGAAGCCGATCTCGGTGCGGTGGGCCTCCTGGGGGCCCTTGCCGAGGTCGGCGGCGAGCGCGGCGAGGAGGTCGTCGCGGTGGTCGGTGAGCAGCGTGCGCAGCGCCGTCAGCTGGCCGCGCCGCCAGTCCGGCGCGGCGGTGCGGCGGGTGGCGAAGGTGGTGCGCAGCCGGTCGACGACGGCGGCGGCGTCCAGGTCGGGGGCGGAGGCGTGGGATGTCATACCGCCGAGGCTACACGAAACGAAAACATTTCGTTTCGCAATTGGAGGTCGGTAGACTCCCGGTGTGGGCGAACGTACCGAGAGCAACCAGACCGCAGCCGGGCCGACGCGCGGCCGGGGGCGCCCGCGGGACGCCGGACGCGACCGGGCCCTGCTGGAGGCCACCGTCCAGGTCCTCCAGGAGAGCGGCTACGGCGGGCTGACCACGGCGGCCGTCGCCAAGCGGGCCGGTGTCTCCACCGCGACCCTCTACCGCCGCTGGCGCTCCAAGGAGGACCTGGTCGTGGGCACCGCCGTCCGCTGGGCGAGCGACCTCGGCCCGCAGCCGGACACCGGCAGCCTCGAAGGCGACCTGGCCGCGCTGCTGCGGGACAAGGCCGAGACGCTGGAGGGCCCCGGCGGCCGGCTGCTGCACGTCCTGATCGGCGAGTCCGCGCACAACGAGGCGCTGGCCCGGGTGCTGGACACCGCGATCATCCAGCCGGTCCGCGACCGGGCCGCCACCGTGGTGGACCGCGCGGTCGCCCGAGGGGACATCCTGCCGCTGGCGGACGCCCATGTGCTCGCCGACCTGGTCGTGGGCTCGATGGTCAGCCGCCTGTTCCTGACGCCCGACGCGGCGCACCGCTCCGGCACGGACGGCCCCTCCTCCGGCGAGGCGGCGATCCGCGAGCTGCTGCCGTTCCTGCTGCGCTCGCTGGGGGCGCGGTCCGGCTGACGGGGCTCGACGCCGCTTCGTAGGCCGATCCGGTGATCGTCGGCGCCCGCCGGAATGTTCCCCGGCCGTCCGGCGTTGGGGCGGACCATGAAAGCAATCAGCGCCGGCAGCTACGGCGGCCCCGAAGTCCTCGCCTACTCCGACCTGCCCGACCCGAAGGTGGCTCCGGACTCGGTACTGATCCGGGTCAGGGCGGCCGGGGTCAACCCCGTCGACTGGAAGATCGTCGCCGGTTATCTGGACCCGATCATGAACAGCCACTTCCCGCTCATCCCCGGCTGGGACGTGGCGGGGGTCGTCGAGGCGGTCGGCGCCGACGCCACCGAGTACGCGATCGGGGACGAGGTCATGGGCTATGTCCGCAAGGACGAGGTCCAGCACGGCACGTTCGCCGAGCTGGTCTCCGCGCCGGTGCGCACCCTGACGCGCAAGCCCGCCGCGCTCGACTGGCAGCAGGCCGCCGGGCTGCCGCTCGCCGGACTGACGGCCTATCAGTCGATCAAGCGGGTCGGCACGAAGGCCGGCGAGACCGCCCTGGTGCACGCGGCCGCCGGCGGCGTCGGGTCGCTCGCCGTGCAGATCCTGGTCGCCCAGGGCACCCGCGTCATCGGCACGGCGAGCGAGTCCAACCACGACTTCCTGCGGTCCCTGGGCGCCGAGCCGGTCACCTACGGCGACGGCCTCGCCGAACGGGTGCGGGGGCTGGCGCCCGAAGGCGTCGACGTGGCCCTGGACTTCGTCGGCGGCGGCGCCGTGGACGTCTCGCAGGAGCTGCTCAAGGACCGCGGCCGGGTGGTGTCCATCGCCGACGGCGAGGTCAGGGCGAAGGGCGGCCACATGGTGTGGGTGCGCCCGAACGCCGACGATCTGGCCGCGCTCGGCGCGCTCGCGGACTCCGGGAAGCTGACCGTTCCGGTCGACGCGGTCTTCCCGCTGTCCGAGGCCGCCGAGGCGTTCCGCCGGAGCATGGCCGGCCGGTCCCGCGGCAAGATCGTCCTTGAGGTGTCCTGACGGCTTGGCCGGACACGCCCCGGCGCGGTGCGGAGGCCGCTCAGGTCTCCGCGCCCTCGCCGCCCTTGCGGTCGACGTACTCGAAGATCGATCCGTCCGGGTGGCGGGCGACGAGGTTGCGGCCGATGGGGGTCGGCAGCGGGCCGGCGATGATGTCCGCGCCGACCGCCGTCAGATCGGCCAGCGCCTCGTCCACGTCCTTGACGGCGAGGGTCGCGGTGATCTTCCGCAGCACTGACAACTCCGCCTCGGGCCCGCTCATCAGGAAGAAGCACCCGACGGCCGCGACCGCCACCCCGCCGCGTTGGAAGCGGATCGCCTCGGCGCCGGTCAGCCGTTCGTAGACGCCGATCGCGGCATTGAGATCACCGACGCACACCCGCAATGAGGTCCCCAGAATGTCCATACGGGCAACCCTAGTTGGGCGGCCCGCCGGTACGCGATCACTTGGCCCTCATCCGTCCGCCTGCTCGCCGCGGAGCGCAAGAGCCGTGCGGTGCCCGCCCGTTCAGGCGCGGCACAGGATCTCGCCGTGCAGCACGGCGAACCAGCCGTCCTCCTCGGCGCCCCAGGTCCGCCAGGCCGCCGCGATCCGCCGCAGTTCCTCTTCGGTGGCATGCCCGTTGTCCACCGCGATCCGGGCGTACGCGGAGTCGACCGTACGGTCCGCCCACAGCCCGCTCCACCAGGACCGCTCGTCCGGGGTCCGGTAGCACCAGGTGCCGGCGGTGGCGGTGACGGCGTCCGGCGCGAAACCCGCCTGCCGGGCCCAGGCGTGCAGCCGGCGTCCGGCGTCTGGCTCGCCCCCGTTGGCGCGGGCCACCCGCAGATACAGCCGCTGCCAGTCGGCCATCCCCGCGACCTCCGGGTACCACGTCATGGCGGAGTAGTCCGCATCGCGGACGGCGACGATCCCGCCGGGCTTGGTCACCCGGCGCATCTCGCGCAGCGCCCGGACGGGATCGCCCACGTGCTGCAGGACCTGATGGGCGTGCACCACGCAGAAGGTGTCGTCGGGGTAGTCCAGTGCGTGGACATCGCCGACCTCGAAGCGGACGTTCGTCAGGCCCCGCCCGGCGGCGGTCTCGCGCGCCTGCGCCAGCACATCGGGCGCCCGCTCCAGTCCGGTGACCCGCCCCTGCGGCACCAGCTCCGCCAGATCGGCGGTGATGGTGCCCGGGCCGCAGCCGACGTCCAGGATCCGCATATGCGGCCTCAGTGAACCCAGCAGGTATCCGGCCGAGTTGGCGGCGGTGCGCCAGGTGTGGGAGCGCAGTACGGACTCGTGGTGGCCGTGGGTGTAGACGGCGGATTCCTGCGGCATGGCCGACTCTCCTTCGCATGTTCCGGCGGATGCGTCCACCGTACGCGGGAATCTCGCATCATGAGAGTGGCGTCTTACTATTCGGGCAGCGAGGGGTGGGCGGCGATCGGCCGGTCGGGCAGCAGCCGATAGACCGTCAGCGCCTCGCGCTCCTTCTGGAGCATCAACTCGTCCGCACTGGAGGTCACTTCGCCGTCGAACGCGACGGTTCCGCCCTGCGGCAGCCCGGAGAGCCGCAGCCGCGACAGCCGTGCCTCGCCGAGCACCGGCGTGCTGCGCGGGGAGCCGGTCAGGGCGGCGAGCAGCAGCCGGGTGCGGGCCAGGCGGCCGCCGTGCACCACCCGTACGTCGAGCACCCCGTCCGCCAGGTCGTGCCGGCGCACCGGCGACAACCCCAGCCCCCGGTACTGGCAGTTGCCCGCGAACACCATCCATACGGCGCGCCGCTCGCCGTTGATCCGCAGAGTCAGCGGCTCGGCAGTGCGCAGCACCTCCCACGCCGCGAGGACCCCGGCCGGCCAGGCGCCGATCCGGCCGGCCCACCGCTCCCGGATGCGCACCAGCTCCGGATACACGCCGACCGAGAAGGTGTTGAGGAAGTACCGCCCCTCCCCGTGCGGACCGGCCCCGAACCGCGCCAGGTCCACCGCGACCGCCTCCCCGCTCTCCACGGCGCGCGCCGCCTCCGCATGCGTCTCGATCCCCAGGTCGTAGGCGAAGTGGTTCAGGGTCCCGCCGGGCAGCACCGCCAGCGGCAGCTCGTAGCGCCTCGCGACCGCCGCCGCGGCGTTGACGCTGCCGTCCCCGCCGAGCACCCCCAGCGCGCCGCCCAGCTCCCGGGCCCGCTCCGCGGCTTTGGTGAGCGCCTCGTCCAGCGGCTGCCCGTCCGGCCCCCCGCACACCGTCACCTCGGCGTGCGGCAGCACCCCGTGCACCTCCCCGACCCGGTCCGGGCGGGGGCCGGTGCGCTGCCCCGACCCCTGGTTCACCACCACGACCAGGCCGCGGCCGCCGGGCAGCGCGGGCGCCGTCGCCCGCGGCCGGGCGGGCGGCGCCAGCTGGGCGCGGGTCGGCGCGATGCCCCGCACCGCGAACGCCGCGCCCGCGCCCAGCGCCGCCCCGGCCAGCACATCACCCGGATAGTGCACGCCCGTGTAGACGCGGGAGAACGCCACCGACGCGGCGAGCGGCGCCAGCGCCAGACCCCACCACTTGTTCTCGAACGCCACCCCGGACGCGAAGGCCACCGCCGAGGCCGCGTGCCCGGACGGGAAGGAGGAGGTGAGGGGCTGACGGGTCAGCTGCCGCATCACCGGCACCGCGTCCAGCAGCGGGCGCCGGCGCCGTACGGAGCGCTTGCCGAGCGTGTTCACCGTTGCCGACGCCACGGCCAGCGAGGCCACTCCGCGCAGCGCGGCACGGCGGGCCGGCCGCCCGCCCAGCGCGGCCGCACCGGCCGCCAGGCCGAACCACAGCAGTCCGTGGTCGGCGCTGCGGGTCAGCCGGGGCAGCACCCGCTGGGCCCCCGGCCACTCGCGTGCCGCGATGAGAGCGAAGGTCCGACGGTCGAGACGGCTCAGTAGCGATCGCATGGGCCTCCTTGTACCCCGCGGGGCGCGAAACCGTGCTTCGATGCCCCGATGATCCGAATACGGCGGGACACCGACCTCGACGCCTGCGTGGACCTGCTGGCCCGGGTGCACAGCCACAGCGGCTATCCGCACCACTGGCCGCGGGACCCGGCACGCTGGCTGACCCCCGACGGGCTGACCGCGGCCTGGGTCGCCGAGACGGCCGGCCGGGTCGTCGGCCATGTGGCGCTGTGCGGACGCGAGGTCGGCCGGCTCTGCGTCGCCCCCGCCGCCCGGGGCGCGGGCCTCGGCGGCCGGCTGCTGCGGGCCGCCGAGGAGGAGGCGGCCGCCCGCGGACTGCGCCCCGTATTGGAGGTCAAGACCACCGACACCGCGGCCATCGCCCTCTACGAGCGCGCGGGCTGGGTCCGCCGCGCCACCGAGCAGCAGGACTGGGGCGCGGGCGAGATGGTGGCCGTACACCGCTACGAGAGGGCGCGCTCGGGGCATTAGGCCGCCGCTGACGTGTCGCCCCCGGGAGCCACCCCAAGGATCTGCAAAGGTGGTCGGGGCCGCCCCTCATGTGAGGGGCCCACGATCGACCCGCCGTCGTGGAGTGGAGGTACGGATGCAGCGGACCGCCCCGGATCCGCGGCCGGATCCGCCGGTGGGCCTGCCGGTCCTCCCGGACCTCGCCGCACACCTCTCCGCGGCCGCCGACCGCACCGAACCCGAACCGCCGGGCGGCGCCGCCCCCCTGCGCACCGCGGCCTGCGGCTACTGGGCGCGCCGCGGCCTGGCCACCGACCCCGGCCAGGTGCTCGCCGCACCCGGGCTGCCCGCCCTGCTCCTCGCGCTGTACGCCGCGGCCGACGGCGGGGTGGTGCTGCCGCGACCCTGCTCCGAGGCGTACGCACCACCCGCCCGGCTGCTCGGGCGGCAGGTGCACCTGGCGCCCGTACCGGCGGAGTCGGGCGGGGTGCCCGACCCGTTCGCGCTGCTGGAGACCGTCCGCCGGGCCCGGATGCACGGGGACGCACCGCGCGTCCTGGTCCTGTCCGTCGCCGACGACCCGACCGGCACCTGCCCGGCCCCCGAACAGCTGCACGAGGTCTGCGAGGCGGCGGCCGGGGAGGGGATGTGGGTCCTCAGCGACGAGAGCCGCCGCGATCTGCTGCACGATCCGCACGACACCGTGCTGCTCAGCCCCGCCGAGATACTGCCCGACGAGGTCGTGGTGCTGACCGACCTGGGCGCCACGCTCGTGCCCGCCTCCTGGCCCGCCGCGCTGGCCCGCTTCCCGGCCACCGACCGCGGCGCCGTCCTGCGGGCCGCCACGCTGGACGCGCTCACCGCGCTCCGTACGCCGCTGCCGGGCCCGGTCGGCTGCGTCGTCATCCACGCACTCGGCGAGCCCGACGCGGTGCGCGCCAGAACGGCCGCGGCCGCCCGGGTCTACGGCGTGCTCGCCGCGGCCCTGCACCACCTCGTCACCGAGGCCGGTGCGGTCTGCCGGCCGCCGCGCTCCGGCAGCCACCTCTACGCCGACCTCGAACCGCTGCGCCGCCCCCTCGCCGCCCGCGGCATCGTCGAATCCACCGCCCTGGAGCGGAAGTTGGCGCCCTGGGGGGCGCTGGGCGGGCACCGCTTCGGCGACGACCCGGGCGCCCTGCGGGTCCGGCTGGGCGCCGAGGCCCTGCTGGGCGCCGAACGGGAGCTGCGGCAACGCGTCCTGGACGCGCCGGATCCGCTGGACCTCCCGCACATCACCGAGGCGCTGACCGCGCTGTCGCGCGCCCTGGCCGCCCTCACGGCGTCCGCGGCGGGCTGATCCGCCCGCCTCGCCCGCGCCGCCCGCGCCCCGCCCCGCACCCGTCATGGTTCCGTCCACCGAAAGGGCCCCTCGATGACCGAGCAGACCGAGCGCTCCCTCGCCGAGCAGTCCTCCGGCACCGAGCGACTCCCGCACGCCCAGTCCGGCGGTGCCGGCGACGGAGGCGGCGAAGCCGGCGCGGGCAGCGGCAGGGACCGGGGCGACGGCGCGGCGGGCGGGGGAGCCGACCGCGGCGGGAGCCCGGCCGCCGACGCGGGAACCGCCACCGCCACCGCCGACGCGGGCCCGGCCGCCGTCGCCGCGCCGGTCCTGCCGCCCGCCACCCCGCCCCCGCTGACCGAGCCCCGCCCGCTGGGGGAACCCCGCAGCTGGCCGAGGGACTTCACCGACCGGCTGACCGCACCCCTGCCCGGAGTGCGGGCGCTGGCCAGGATCGCCCGGGAGGGCAAGCTGCGCCCGCCTCCCGAGACGCTCCCGGAGATCCAGCAACTGCCCTTCGAACCGGGTCCGATGCCGGCCGCCACGGCCACCACCATCGCCCTGACCTGGGCCGGGCACGCCAGTTGGGTCATCCGGATCGCCGGTCTGACGGTACTGACCGACCCGGTCTGGTCCCGCAAGATCCTCGGCACCCCCGCCCGGGTCACCCCCGTAGGCGTCCGCTGGGAGGACCTGCCACCGGTCGACGCCGTCCTGATCAGCCACAACCACTACGACCACCTCGACGCGCCGACCCTCAAGCGGCTGCCGCGCCACACCCCGCTGCTGCTCCCCGCCGGACTGGCGCGCTGGGCCCGCCGGCGCGGCTTCACCCAGGTCACCGACCTGGACTGGTGGGAGGCGGTCGAACTGCCCGCCCCCGGCGGCCCCGTACGCCTGGACTTCGTCCCCGCCCACCACTGGAGCAAGCGGACCCTGACCGACACCTGCCGCTCCCTGTGGGGCGGCTGGCTGCTCACCGCCCCCGACGGGCGGCGGATCCACTTCGCGGGGGACACCGGCTACGGCCACTGGTTCGAGGAGATCGGCCGCCGCTACCCCGGCATCGACCTGGCGCTGCTGCCCATCGGCGCCTACGACCCGCGCTGGATGCTCCGCCCGGTGCACACCGACCCGGAGGAGGCGGTGCGCGCCTGCCAGGACCTGGGCGCCCGGTCGCTGGTCCCGATGCACTGGTCGACCTTCCTGCTCTCCGGCGAGCCGCCCCTGGAACCGCTGCACCGGGTGCGCGCCGCCTGGGCCGCCACCGGCCGGCCCCGCGAGGAGCTGTGGGATCTGCCGGTCGGTGCCTCACGGGTGCTGGCCGAGCGCTGAACGGGCCGTGCGGCCCGGCTCTAGCCGCCCCCGCCCCCCGCCCCCGTCCTCGTCGCCGCGCCCGTCCCCGGCCGGTCTGACGCGCCGCCAGACGGCCGGCACCGCGGCGATGGCCATCGTCAGCGCGACCGCCATCGCCACGCCCTGCCACGGCTCGCTGAACAGCGAACCGCTCAGCAGCCCGATGAGCTGGTACGTCGCCGCCCAGGCCAGACACGCCGGTGCGGCGCCCCGGACGAACCGCCGCAGCGGCATCGCCGCGAGCAGACACGCCAGCATGACCGGGATCCGCCCGGCCGGCACCAGCCGGGACAGCACCAGCACCAGGACCCCGTGCTCGTGCAACTTGCGCTGCGCCAGCTCCAGCCGCTCGGGCGCGGCACGGGCGCGCAGCCGCGACAGCCGGCGCGAGCCGTTGCGCGAGCGACTGCCGCGCGACCCGAGGCAGTACAGCAGCACATCGCCGAGGAACGCGGCGCACGACGCCACCGCGAAGACCATCAGCCAGGAGAACGGCGAGGCGTGGTGGAAGGCGACCACCGCCGCCGAGCTGACCACCGCCCCGGTCGGCACCACGGGCACCAGCGCCCCCAGCATCACCAGCAGGAACAGCGAGGGATAGCCCACCGCCTGCTGCGTCGACTCCGGCGGCACGCTCCGCAGCAGCGCAGCGGCAGATGCCAGCGCGAGCCCCGCCTGCGCCGCCCGCCGCGCGTCCAGATGGCCCGGCCCGAGGAACGGCCCCCAGCCGCCCACCAGCAGCAGGGCCACATCGCACGGACCGACCTCCTCCGCCAGCTCCTCGAACAGGCCGGTGTCGCCCGCGACGGCCCGCAACGGCCCGTCGGCCCCGCCCAGGACCCGGCCCGGCGCCGGGCGGCCGCCCCCGACGGTGTCCCACCACCGGACCAGGGGTGACCGCCCGCGCGTGGCGCCCCCTACGCCTTGCGGAGCCGGTCGAGGATGCCGTCGAGGTCGCGGGTGAACATCTCGGGGCGGATGAAGTGCCCGCCGGGCTGCTCGTGCGACTCGTGCCGGATGCCGGCCGCGTCGAGCGCGGCCCGGAACTCCCGCTGTCCGGCGAGTACCTCGGTCTCGTTGAGCAGGTCGAAGGGGTCCACCGGGTTGGGGCTGGTACCGGCGACCAGGAAGACCCGCTTGTCGCGGTAGCGCTCGATGTGCTCGATCGGGTTGTCGGCGCTGACCTTGGCCTCGTCCCACGGCTCGCCGTAGATCGTGCCGCCGGCGAGGTCCAGGGCCGCGGAGGACAGATTGGCCCAGTGTGCGACGGCGCCGAGGTCGCGGCGCAGGCTGGGCGGGCCGGAGTGGGCGCTCACCGAGGCGAAGTGGCCGTAGTACTTGGCCGCGTACTTCAGCGCGCCGAAGCCGCCCATCGAGAACCCGGCGACGGCGCGGCCGTCGAACTCGGCGTACGTCCGGAAGTTCGCCTCGACCCACGGCAGCAGCTGGGCGATGTGGAAGGTCTCCCAGTTGCGGGGGCCGGTGTGGGAGCTGACCGGGTTGGAGTACCAGCCCGCGTGGCCGCCGTCGGGCATCACGACGAGGATCGGCTTGCCGGCGGTCAGATCGCGGATGCCCGCGCGGTCCCAGGTCATGAAGTCCTGGTCGGTACCGCCGCCGTGGAACAGGTACAGCACGGGGTAGGTGCGTCCGCTGGAGTGGTAGTCGTCGGGGAGCAGGACGTTGACGGCGGGTTCCCAGCCGATCGCGTCGGTCGCGAAGCGGTAGTACCACATGCGGGGGTCGTCCTCCCGGCGGTCCACGACGCGCAGCCCGCCGGCCGCACCGGCCGGCGAGGCCGCGGCAAGGACGCTCGCGCCGCCGAGAGCCACTGCCGCGGAGACCCCGCCGACGGCCCTCAGGACACTTCTGCGGGTGGGGCGGTGCTCGCTCAACATGACCTCCAGGTCGGGAAGTGACACTTACGCACGGCGTACCGTCCGCCGCCGCGGAGATCTCCGCCGAGGGAACGGCGCGACGCCCGGCGTGTCACGGGCGCACCCCGTGCCGCGCCCGGTGCCTGCCCGCCGCGCCGTTCCCCCTGCTTCCCCGCGGTCCTCTGCGGTGACTTGCCAACCCTGGCGGGAGACGCTGAAATGCCGATGAAATCGCGGTGATGCCGACGAAGGCGCGGGGGCGGAGGGTGTGGCTGTGGACGGGGGATCCGCCCAGCGGCTTCGGATCGAGGTGCTCGGCCCGGTGCGTGCCTGGCGTGACGGGACGCCGCTGGACCTGGGGCCGATCCGGCGGCAGGCGGTGCTGGCCGCGCTGGTGCTGCGTGCGGGCACGCTGGTCAGCCATGAGCAGCTGCTCGCCGACGTATGGGGCGCCCAGCCGCCGAAGACCGGGCGCCGGGTACTGCCCAGCTATGTCTACCCGCTGCGCAAGGCGCTCGACGCGGCGGGCGCCGGACCGGCGGCGTCGGTCATCCGCGGCGGCCGGGGCGGATACCGCTTCGTCGGCGACGAGGTGCGGCTCGATGTGGCGGAACTGGCCGAACGGCTCGGCGAGGTGCAGCGCGCGCGGGCGTCCGACGACCCGGCCACCGCGATGGCCTGCTCCGCCCAGGCGCTCGGCCTGTTCCGGGACGAGCCGCTGGCCGGGCTGCCGGGGCCGTTCGCGCAGGGCGAGCGGCGGCGGCTGGCGCAGCGCCGGCGCGCGCTGCGGCGGGAGAACCTCGAATGCCTGGTCCTGCTCGGCCGCTCCGCCGACGCCCTGGACGACCTGGCCGCGCTGTCCGCGTCCGATCCGTACGACGAGTCGCTGACCGCGCTGCGGATGCGCGCCCTGTACGGCAGCGGACGCCAGGTCGAGGCGCTGAGCGCCTATCAGGACATGCGCACGCGGCTGCGCGACGAACTCGGGGTCGATCCCGGCGAGGAACTCAGCCGGGCGCACCAGGCGGTGCTGCGCCGGGACGACGCACAGCTCCTCGGCGCGGCGGCGGGCCCGGCCGCGCCGCGCCGGACGCGCCGCGTGGTCAACGAACTGCCGGGCGGCACCGGCCGGCTCATCGGCCGGGAGCGCGAGCTGGCGCTGCTGACCGCGCCCGCGCCGTCCGCATCCGTGTCGGTCGTGGCGGTGGACGGGACCGCCGGCGTCGGCAAGACCGCGCTCGTCGTCCACGCGGCCGGTGCGCTGCGCGCCCACCACCCGGACGGCTGCCTCTTCGTGGACCTGCGGGCGCACAGCACCGGACGGCACCGGATCTCCCCGCAGCGCATGCTGCGCAGGCTGCTGCGCTCGCTCGGCGCCGCCGACAGCGAGGTGCCCGACGACCTCGACGAGCTGACCGCGGCGTGGCGGGCCGCGACCAGCCCGCTGCGGCTGCTGCTGGTGCTGGACGATGTGCCCGGCGCGCGGCAGATCCGTCCGCTGCTGCCCGCCGGGCCGGGCAGCACGGTGCTGGTGGCCGGCCGGCAGCGGCTGGCCGGGCTGGACGCCGACCGGCGGGTCACCCTGGAGCCCCTGGAGACCGGTGAGGGACTGTCCCTGCTCAGGGACATCGTGGGGGAGCCGCGCGCGGACCGGGAGCCGGCGGCGATGCGTCAACTGGTGCGGCTGTGCGACGGATTGCCGCTGGCCCTGCGCATCGCCGGGGCGCGGCTGCAGACCCGTCCGGCCTGGACGCTGGCGTACCTCGTGGAGCGGATGGCGGGCGACGAGCACCGCCTGGGCGAGCTCACTGCCGGGGACCGCAGCGTGGAGGCGGCCTTCCGCCTGTCGTACGACCAGCTCACGCCGGAGCAGCGGCTCGCCTTCCGCACCCTGGGCCTGTCGCCGACCGTCGAGTTCGACGCGCTGACCCCGGCGGCCATGCTGGACCGCGCGCCCCGGGACGCCGAGCGGATCCTGGAGAGCCTGGTCGACGCGAGCTTGGTGCAGCAGCCCCGTCCGGGCCGCTACCGCCTGCACGACCTGGTACGGGTGCACGCACGGCGGCTCGCGGAGGCCGAGCCCGACGAAGCCGGCGCGGCGCGCACCGCCGCCCTCCGCCTCTACCTGGACGCGGCCCGGACCACCAGCGACTGGGGCCCGGGCGGCTTTCCCACCGGGCCGCGACCCGGCGGGGCGCCGTTCGCGGACTGGAAGGAGGCCGAGGGCTGGCTGGACGCGGTCGGCGCGGAGCTGGCCGATGTGGTCGGGCACGCCGCGGCGCTCGGCGAAGCCGACTACGCCTGCTGGATCGCCGAGGCCCTGAGCGACTACTTCATCCGCCGGGGCCGCAACCACGAGGGCCGGACGGCCCTGGAGAGCGCGCTCGCGCACGCGGACCGGGCCTCCGACCGGCGGATGGCCCCCGCACTGCGCAACTGCCTGGGCATCGCGGACATCTACCAGGGGCGCATTGCCCCGGCGCGGGCCCGGTTCGCCGAGGCGCTGGACCTCAGCCGCCGCCGGGCCGAACGGCGTGAAGAGGCCGTGGCCTTGGGCGGGTTGGGGGCCGCCGACCTGAATCTGGGCCGGGCCGATGAGGCGATTCCCCCGCTGACCGAGGCGGTGGAGCTGGCCGGGCGGCTCGACGACGACTGGCTGGCCGCCATGGGCCTCTCCCTCCTCGGGGCCGTCCACCACACCCGGCAGCGCTCGCAGGAGGCGCTCGACTGCTTCGCCGCCGCCCGCGCCCACGCCGAGTCCAACGGCCGGCCCCGCGTGATCGGGATGGCCCTGGCCAACGCCGCCGGGGTCCATCTCGACCTCGGTCGCTACGGTGCGGCCAAGGCCCTGTACCGTCACGCGGCCGAGCAGGCGCAGCGGGGCGGGGACGTCCTCCTGCACGCGATCGTCCTGACCCGACTGGGCACCGCGGAGCAGGGCGAGGGAAACCTGGGCGCCGCCACGGCCCTGCACCACCAGGCCCTCTCCCGGCACCGGACGCTGTCCCCGCTCACCGAACCCCAGTACGACCGGCTGGAGATGGACATCCGCTCCCGGCTGGGCCGCGCCTACTCCGCGGCCGGACGCCTCGCCGAGGCGCGCGAGCAGTTCCGGACGGCGCTCGCCGTGCCCGGCGCCGGCGAGTACCCCGCCGAGCGGGCGCAGGCGATCGCGGGGCTCGACGAGTGCGACGACCGCTGAACGCGCGCCGGGCCCGCCGCCCGGAGGCAGCGGTCCGGGTGGGCCTTGCTGTCGGGTGCCCGCCGGGCCGAAGATCCTTCGCTCCGAGGCGCCCGCGGCCGGAGCATTACCGGCGATTTTGAAGCCGGCCCCCAGGCAGTGACCATGTGCTATGGCCCGGCGACCTCGGGCACCGGCACGACGAGAGACGCGCGATCCATGCACCGCAGCCCTGCCGCTCAGGACCCCGAGACCGGCTCTGACCTGCACAATCAAGCCAAGCAGCCGTTTCGGATGAGCTTGCTGACAGCCACCTGCCTGGTGATGGGCAATATCATCGGCGGCGGCATCTTTCTGCTGCCGGCCTCGGTGGCCCCGTTCGGCACCGTCAGCCTGGTCGCCTTCGGCGTCCTGACGATCGGCGCCGTCGCGCTGGCCCTGGTCTTCGGCCGGCTCGCCGAGCGCCACCCGGACACCGGCGGCCCGTATGTCTATGCGCGCGAGGCGTTCGGCGATTTCGCCGGCTTCCTCTCCGCCTGGTCGTACTGGACCATGACCTGGGTCAGCAACGCGGCCCTCGCGGTCGCCGCCGTCGGCTATGTCCACGTCCTCTTCCCCGGCCGCGCCTCGGCCGGTACCGATCTCGTGGTGGCGCTGGGCGCGCTCTGGCTGCCCGCCCTCGCCAACCTCGCCGGCACCCGCTATGTGGGCGCCGTGCAGCTGGTCTCCACCGTCCTCAAGTTCGTCCCGCTGCTCTTCATCGCCGTCGTCGGACTGTTCTTCTTCGACTCCGACAACCTCGGCTCGTTCAACGCCGGCGGCGGCAGCGCGGTCGGCGGGATGTCGGCGGCCGCCGCGATCCTCCTCTACTCGTACGTCGGTGTGGAGTCCGCCGCGATGAGCGCCGGCGAGGTCCGCGACCCGGAGCGGAACGTGGGCCGGGCCACCGTCCTCGGCACCGTCGGTGCCGCCGTGGTGTACCTCCTGGGCACCCTCGCCGTCTTCGGCACCGTCGCGCACGACAAGCTGGTGAACTCCAAGGCGCCGTTCTCGGACGCGGTCGACGCGATGTTCGGCGGCCACTGGGGCGGCACGCTCATCGCCGGCGCGGCCGTCGTCTCGATCATCGGCGCGCTCAACGGCTGGACCCTGATGAGCGCCCAGTCCCCGTACGCCGCGGCCAAGGACGGCCTCTTCCCGGCCGCGTTCCTGACCAAGCGGCGCGGTGTACCGACCTTCGGCGTGCTGGCCGCGGCCGTCCTGGCCAGTGTTCTGACGGTGATCAACTACTTCATCGGCAGCGGCGGCGTCTTCGAGATCCTGGTCCTGATCACCACCTTCTCCGCCACCGTGCCCTACCTCCTCGCGGCCGGCGCACAGGTCTACTTCCTGCTCACCGGTCGCCGCGACAAGGTCCGCCCGGCCCGCTTCGCCCGGGACCTGACCCTCGCCCTCGTGGCCTTCGGCTTCACCTTCTGGCTCGTCGCCGGGGCCGGCTACGCCGCGATCTACCAGGGTGTGCTGTTCCTCTTCGCCGGCATCCTCGTCTATGCCTGGATGGCGGCCCGCCGTGCGGGACGCCGGGAGGACCAGGCGGGCGCCGCGGCGACCCCGCCCGCCCACCGGCCGCAGCACGACGCGGTCCCCGAGAAGGTCTCCTGACGGGATCGCCGGTCTGCCCGATCCGCTGTGGCGGCTCAGGCAGACGCCGAAGGCGCCCTGATGGACGAGGAGGAAGACCAGCGCCTTGCCGGGCGACAGCACCAGGAACAGCGCACACAGATAGAGCGTGATGTGCGCCAGCAGCAGCACCGCCTCCGTCCCCCATGCCGGCAGCGTGGGGGAGCGGAGCGCCCGGACGCTCGCCATCCGCAGCCGGAACCCCTCCAGCGCCAGCCGCGGAAGGGGCAGCCGCACCACCTGAGGGCGCCCGCCGAAACCCGGCGGGGTGCCGAGGCACCGGCTCGTCCACCAGCCGTAGGACATCCCGACGCCGAGGTTGCCGAACAGCCGCCCGCCGATCTCGTCCGGCCGCCGACCGCGGCGCCCCCGCCGAACCGGGCGCCCCCGCCGAACCGCCGTCTCACGGGTGACCAGCGCGACCCGCCCGGACGCCAGCGCCAGCAGCCCGGCCACCGCCGGCTGCCACCAGCTGTCGCCCAGCGTGAAGAACACCGCCCAGCCCCCGGCGAGCGCCGCACCCGCCAGTGACCGCCGCCCAAGCCCCGTCGTCATACCGGCGAGTCTTCCGCCCCGGCCCGCGGCCCGACAGCCGGTGCGCCCCCGGACCGAACGGGGGGTTACCGCCACCAAGGGGTGGGGCTGGCTGCACCCCGGCGCCGCCGGCCCGCGGCACGGCGCCCGTTCGCCGGGCCCGCCGCGCCCTTAGGACCTGTCCGATGGGCCCTGGTCGGGCCCGACCCATCGGACAGGCCCTAGTTCTTGCTGCTCTGCATCTCCCTGATCGTCGCGATCAGCTGCGACTTCCGCATGCGGGCCGTACCCCTGATGCCGAGCGCCGAGGCCACCTGCTGGAGTTCGGCCAGAACAAGGGAGTTGAGGTTGTCCGGCTGAACCGTCCGCTCCTCGGGGAGGCGTACGGTGGTCCGCTCGTTGAGGGTGCTCAATTGCATGCGGGGGGACGTCGCGGACCAGATCGCCTCGGCCGCCTGGCCCAGGACGTATTCGATCTCGCTCTGATTCATTTCGCCGATGTTCTCGCGGAGGGTCTTCAGCTTCTTGAGGGCGTAGCGCAGCGCGAAATCCTCGCGCTCCGTTTCCTTCCGCCCCTGCGCGATACGGTTCAGATCCACCGCGAGATGGCGTTGGATCCGCGCGATCTCCTCGACACTGGTCACCATCTCGGCCACGCTCCGCTCCACGGGACTGCCCATTTGCATGGACTGCACGTCGAGGGTGGTGGAGATCGGGCTCTCCGAATTGCCGCTGGTCAATGCCTGATTCAGATGGGTGACGATCTGCTGCCGGCAGTTGTCCGCACTGCGCAGATCGGTGTGGTCGAAGAGGATGACCCGCATCTGGGCGATGTCGAACGGCAGGTCGCAGGACTTGTCCGCGATCAGCGCCACCGGCAGCTTGGCGGTGTGCCGCACCGCCAGCTCGTAGAAGACATTGGGGTTGAGTCCCGTGAGATCGGCCACCGCCACCTTCGCCCGCAGAATATGGTCCAGGACCTGAAGATTGATCTGCCCGGGCTCGGCGATCTGATCTCCTCTGACCGCCGTGAGACCTATCTCCTGTGCGGCGCGCTGCACGATGAATTCAAGGATGCCGTCGGAGCGGTTGCGGATGTCCGAACCCTCTTCCCCGATGGGGGCGATGAAGAAGCATTCCTGATCAGGTTCCGGAAGGCTGGAAGCTGCCAAGCTGATCTCCGAAGTGCCGGGTGAAGCAGAGCTGATCGGCCGTCAGCGCCGATTATATGGTCTGCGTCTCACTCCGACGGCCGGACGGGGAAGCCGCGGCACCCGGCGGAAGCGTCCGCGCCGTGACAGGCTGAAGACATGAGGCAGTCGCCCTATCGCGCGAGGAGAACACCGTGAACGCTCGGCCCGCACCGCTCGGCGCCCAGGAGATCGAGGACCGCCTCGCGGAGCTGCCCGGCTGGTCCGTCGCGGACGATCTGCTGCGCCGGAGCTACGCCTTCCAGGGGCATCTGGCGGCCGCCGTGATGGTCGTCCATATCGCCCGGATCCAGCAGGAGTTGGACCACCACGCCGAGCTGACCCTGGGCTACGACCGGCTCGCCGTCGCGGTGAACACCCACAGCGCCGGCGGACGGATCACCCAGCTGGACTTCGACCTCGCCCGGCGGATCGAGGAGATCGCCCCGGCCCACGGCGCCCGCTGACCGGCGGCCGGCGGGTCAGTCGCCCGAGCGCGGCCTGATCACCCGGCCCGCGCGCGCCAGCTCCACGTTGAACTGGGCGCCGCACAGCAGCGACAGGTGGGAGAACCACAGCCAGATCAGGAACACCACCGGCCCGGCCAGCGAGCCGTAGAGCCGGTTGAAGGTGCCGACGTACGAGGCGTAGAGCGCGAAGCCCGCGGACGACACCAGCCACAGCAGCACCGCGACCACACCACCGGGCGCCGCCCGCCGCACCCCGCGCGAACTGGGCGGCCCGGAGCGGAACAGCACCATCGCCAGCACCGTGGCCAACACCAGCAGCAGCGGCCACTTCAGCAGGTTCCAGGTGGCCTCGCCCGCCTCCCCGAACCCCAGTGCCCGGCCCAGCGCGGTCGCGATCGGCCCGCTCACCAGCAGCGCCACCGCACTGCTGATCAGCAGCGCCATCAGCAGCAGCGCCGTCACCAGGATCCGCGGCGCCTTGCGCCACGGCGGCCGGTCGTCCTTCGTCCGGTGCATGGCGTGCAGCGCCCGGCGGAACACGGCCAGATAACTGCACGACGACCACAGGGCGCTGGCCAGGGCACCGCCCACCACCACCCACGCGGCGGTGCGCTGGTGCGCCATGCTGATCAGCGCCCGGCGGACGGTCGCACCCGATTCGGCCGGGGCGATCGCGCTGATCTGGTTGATGAGTTGCTCGGTGGCCGCCGGGTCGGCGAGCCCGATCAGCGACACCGTGACGATCAGCGACGGCAGCAGCGCCAGCACCGAGTAGTACGTCAGGCTCGCCGCCCAGTCCGTCAGATCGTCGTGCCAGACGGACAGCGGCGTACGGCGCAGCGCGGTACGGCACTGGGCCCAGGTGGGCCGGGCGGCCGGCGGCTTCGGCCCGGCCGCGCCGAGCGCGCGGTCCAGCAGCGTCCGGTTCATCCCCCGGCGCGTGCCGCTGTCGCCCATGTCGTCCGTCCTCTCGTCGTCATGTCGTGCATCATCCCCCGCGCCGGGACTGTCCGGGGACGGCCGGCGGCCACCGCCCGCCCGGGGCGGCGTCGCATCCGGCGGTGGGCACTCCTCACGGTCCCGGTTCGCACCGTTCCCCGTCAGCTCTCCCCGTCCACGTCCCCCGTATGGACCACCGGCCGCGGCCCGCCCGCTCACGCGAAGGGCAGCACCTGCCACGGCGAGGACGGGTCCTGCGTGAGCACGCGGTGGAGATGCGCCGCCTCGGCGTACTGCGGGCCGAACCAGCCGTGGTCGAACGCCAGCATCCGGCCCAGCAGATAGCCCGCGGCGAACTCCGCCCACGAGCCGTAGACCTCCCTGGCCCGCGCGCCGACCCGCTGCACCGCCTGCTCGGCCTGCGGCGGCGCGCACAGCCGGGCGCCCAGGCCCCAGCGGACGAGGTTGACGGCGTGCACGAGATCCAGCGCGAGCAGGGACACCACCCGGCCGTCGCCCGGCAGCAGCCCGTCCGCGCGGAACCGCTCCTCGTACCGGGTGACGAGTTCGGGGACCTCCGGCGCCCGGTCGGCGCTCTCGTTCTCCTTCTCCGGGTCCGCCGCCGCCCGCGCGCGCAGGGCCTGTTCGGTGTCGGCCGGTACGAACTGCCCGGCCAGGAGCTGGTCCAGGCGCTGCTGCCAGCCGGCGGGGTCGGTCACCGACCACTGGTCGTTCAGCGTCCCGGCGTCCGAAGCGTGGTCGAGGAAGGCGGTACCGAGTTCGTTCCACGGCACGCTGTGGTGCACCGCGAGCGGCGCGCCGCAGGCCAGACCCTGTGCCACCGGGCCGTGCAGCGGCCCCCCGAAGTGGGTGACCAGCAGACCGCCGGGCCGCACCCCGACCTGGGCGCGCAGCCGCAGCCAGCCGGCGCGCGCCTGGGGGACGGCGGCAAGATACGCCGCGCACGGCGTCCCCGGGTTGATCGCCAGCCGCCATCTGTCGTTCGGCCAGTCCTGCGCCAGCTCCTCCAGCGAGACCCGGTCGAAGAACTGCTGCGGCTGCCAGGGCGGCAGCATGCCGCGGGTCAGGACGGGAATGCACCTGCCACCCGTCACCGGGTCGTCGTAGACGGGCAGCGGGTCCTGCCCCGGCTGCGGCGCCGCCAAATACAGGTCCTCGCCGGCGACCGCGGCGACCTGGCCGTCCACGTCACCACGCGCCGTCGCTTCGCACAGCCGCCGCTCGGTATCCGTCGGCGGCACCCATCCCGGAGTAGCCACGGGCCAAGACCCTACGATCACCTCCCGGCCCGCCGAAATCCGGGGTTGCCGGGACGTCAGGGGAGATTGCACCGGAGTCACCGGTAACGGAGGCTCGTTGTCATGACCGACCACGACCGCACCGGACCCGGGCACCAGCACGCCCGCCACGACAGCGCGCAGATCGACTGGGCGGCGCTCGGCCCGATCCTCGAACGGGGCGCCGAACTGCACACACCGCTCCACCAGCAGATCGCGGCCTGGCTGCGGGAGCTGCTCACCGGCGTGGCCGGCACCGGCCCCGACGGGGTGCGCCGGGTGCTCGACGTCGGCAGTGGGCCGGGCGTCGTCAGCTGCCTGCTGGCCCAGGCATTCCCGGCGGCCGAGGTGGTCGCGGTGGACGCGGCCGAGGCGCTGCTGGAGCGGGCCCGCGCCCGGGCCGTCCGCCTCGGGCTCGGCGACCGGATCCACACCCATCGCGCCGAGGTCCCCGACGGGCTCGACGCCCTCGGCGGCGCCGACCTGATCTGGTCGAGCAAGGCCCTGCACCACGTCGGCGACCAGCGCGCCGCGGTCGCCGCGCTCGCCGGCCATCTGCGGCCCGGCGGACTGCTCGCCGTCTGCGAGGGCGGCCTCGCCCCGCGCTACCTTCCGCGCGACATCGGCATCGGCCGCCCGGGGCTGCAGCCCCGGCTCGACGCGGCCGGCGAGGAGTGGTTCACCGCGATGCGGACGGGGCTGCCCGACGCCACCGACGACATCGAGGACTGGCCCGCCTTCCTCGCCGACGCGGGCCTGCGCACCCCGCGCACCCGCAGTTTTCTGCTGGACCTCCCGGCCCCGCTCTCCGCCGAGGCCCGCGGATACCTCCAGACCCGGCTGACCCGCTCCGTCGACCTCTACGGCGACCGCCTCGACGCGGACGACCGCACCACCCTCGCCCGCCTTGCCGACCCCGACGACCCGGCCGGCGTCACCCGCCGCCCCGACGTCTTCCTGCTGTCCGCGCAGACCGTGCACACGGCCTGCGCGCGGTAGCCCGGAGCCGTTCGTTTCGCCGCTCGGCTCCCCGGCCGGGCAGTACGCCGGCCGGGGAGCCGAGGAGGACGGACGGGCCGGGAGTCAGGGGCCCGGCGCCGAAATCCCTACTCCATCGGCTTGGGGGTGATCACGGCGAAGGTGGCGCCCTGCGGATCGGTCACCACGGCCATCCGGCCGGCCATCATGTCGAAGGGCTCCTGGAGTGCCGCGCCGCCGGCCGCGGTCACCTTGCCGACGGTCTCGTCGGCGTCCGCCACCGAGAAGTACGCCAGCCAGTGCGAGGGCGTGTCGGGCGGCATCTGCTCGGACATCGGCTGCATACCGCCGACCGGGCGGTCGCCCACCTTGAGCGCGTAGTAGTTCTCGGCGCCTTCCCTCTCCATGGCGGTGCTCTCGATGCCGAAGGCGGCCTGGTAGAAGGCCGCGGCGGCGGAGCGGTCGGTGGTGTTGAGCTCGTTCCAGATCAGCGCGCCGTGCTCGTTGACGATGCCGGCGCCGGGGAAGTCCACCGCCTGCCAGACGCCGAACACCGCGCCCGTCGGGTCGGCGGCGATACACATCCGGCCGAGCGTCATCACGTCCATGACCGGCATCAGGATCGTGCCGCCGGCGCTGCTCACGGCCTGGGAGGTGGCGTCGGCGTCCGCCGCCGCCAGATAGGTGGTCCACACCGTGGGCGGCGGGGGCTGGCCGCCCATCGCCATCGCGGCCATGATGCCGGCCACCGGCTTGCCGTTCAGCTCGCACACGGCATAGCCGCCGGTCTCGGCGGGCCCGATCGCCCCGGTCCATCCGAAGACGCTGGCGTAGAAGTCGATGGCGGCTTGCTGGTCCGGGGCCGCGAGATCGACCCAGCAGGGGGTCCCGGGCTGATAGGCGGAGGTGACTTCGGGCATCGTGGCCTCCTCGGTGGGGGCGCCTGCCGCGTCCGTGCGGCGGGGAGGGGAGCAGGGCGGGGCGCCGCGCGTCGTGGGCCCCGCCTGCGCGCCGCGGGGACACGTGGCGCTTCCCTCCACACTTCCCGCCGTCCGCCGAGCCCGCCACTCGGGTAGGCGACGGCGCCGTCCGTAAGAGCGGACGGCGCCGTGGCGCGTGGCGGCCAGGGCCCGTGTCGAGGCCGTCAGGCCATGTCGAAGGTGGCCGGGTCCGGGCCGAGGCGGTTGCCGGTGTCCAGGCCGGCGAGGTCGGCCAGATCCGCGTCGTCCAGCGCGAAGTCGAAGACGTCGATGTTCTCGGCGATGCGCGAGGGGGTGACGGACTTCGGGATGACGATGTTGCCGAGCTGGATGTGCCAGCGCAGCACCACCTGGGCGGGGGTCTTGCCGTGCTTCGCGGCGAGCCGGGCGATCGTCGGGTCCTGAAGGAGGCCCCTGCCCTGGCCCAGCGGCGACCATGCCTCGGTCGCGATGCCGTGCCGGGCGTGGACGGCGCGGGACTCGGCCTGCTGGAACTGCGGGTGCAGCTCGATCTGGTTGACCGCGGGCACGATGGAGGTCTCGCCCAGCAGCCGCTCCAGATGGGCGGGCTGGAAGTTCGAGACGCCGATGGCCTTGGCGCGGCCGTCCGCGTAGATCTTCTCCAGGGCCTTGTACGTGTCGACGTACGCGTCCTGGGACGGCAGCGGCCAGTGGATCAGATAGAGGTCCACGTACTCCAGGCCGAGCTTGGCCAGGGAGGCGTCGAAGGCGCGGAGCGTGGAGTCGTAGCCCTGCTCGGAGTTCCACAGCTTGGTCGTCACGAACAGCTCGTCGCGGGGGAGGCCGGAGGCGGCGAGCGCCTTGCCGGTGCCCTCTTCGTTGCCGTAGACCGCGGCGGTGTCGATGCTGCGGTATCCGGCGTTCAGGGCGTGGCCGACGGTGGTGGCCGCCTCGTCGTCGGGGACCTGCCAGACACCGAAGCCGAGCTGGGGCATCGCGATGCCGTTGTTGAGCGTGATGGACGGAACCTTGCTCACGGGGGGATCGATCCTTAGGTATACGTTCGTGTTCCAGGTCGTTCAACGATCATCCGCCGCTGTGCATTCCCGCGCATGTCGGCGCCGAGTTCGCCGAGCGCGAAGGCGCCGGCGCAGAGCACCGTCAGTCCGGCGCACAGCTCCAGGGCGCCGGCCAGGCCGGGAAGCCCACCGGAGACGGCGGGCGCGCCGGGGGAGAGGCCGTCGGTCACCGCCTGCACCAGCCACATGCAGCCCCCGCAGGCGAACACCGCGCCGCCGCCGGTCCAGGCCGCCGCGAGCGGCCAGCGCACCCGCATCCCGGGCAGCAGGCGGGGGAAGACCAGCAGCAGCAGTCCGGCGGCGGCGAGCAGCGAGAGCAGGCCCTGCGACCAGTTCGCAGCCGAGCTGATCACGGTCCCCGCGGCCGCCTGGGCGGCGCCCATGCCCAGCGTCGAGCCCGCGCCCCACAGCACGTCGAGGCAGCCCAGCGCCGCCAGCAGGACCGCGGCCGGTGCGAGGAAGATCCGCTGTACGGTCCGGGTGCCGGTGTCCGCGAGGTCTCTCAGCCGGCCGCGCAGCAGACCGCCCCAGCGCTGGTGCGCGTACACCGCGAAGGCGCCGAGCAGGGTGACGCCCTCGACGAGGAAGCCGCCGTAGACCACGCCGAAGACCCAGGGGGCGAGGAAGTCTCCCGAGCCCAGCGGGTTGCGGGCGCCGGTGAGCAGGCCGGCGAGGGTGCCGCCCACGACGCCGGTCAGCAGCGGGACGAGCAGCCCGGAGGCCATCCACAGCGGCAGGAGCAGCAGCCACGCCGGGGTGCGCCGGCCGGCCGGGCGGGTCAGGGTGTGGGCCACCACCGCCGCGATCGCGTCGAGCAGGAACGTGAAGACGTTGGCCGCGACCCACGCGGCGCGGCCGATGCGGTGCGGATCGACGACACCGACGTCGAAGCCCAGCACCCACAGCAGCTTGAGGGTGAGGTACGGGGCGCAGGCCAGGACGGCTGTCCGGCCCAGGAGGGTGAGGCGGCGAGCGGGCATGCACCGGAGTCTGCCGAGCCCCGGCGCGGTCGGCGTCGGGCCCGCGGACGACCCGGCTCCGCCGTACGGCGGAGGTGCGGCAGGCGGTACGGACGGGGCGTGGCGGCCCGCCGCCCCGTCACGACCCGTACAGTGCGTCCACTTCCGCCGAGTACGCCGTCTCGATCGCCTTGCGCTTGAGCTTCAGCGACGGCGTCAGCAGTCCCTGTTCCTCGCTGAACTGGTTGGCCAGTATCCGGAACGTACGGATCGACTCGGCCTGTGAGACGAGGGTGTTGGCGGCGACGACGGCGCGCCGGATCTCGGTCTCCAGGTCCGGGTCGCGCACCAGATCCGTCGGCGGCATCTCCGGCTTGCCGCGCATGGCCAGCCAGTGCGCGACCGCCTCCGGGTCCAGCGTCACCAGCGCGGCGATGAACGGCCGGTCGTTGCCGACGACGATGCACTGGGCGACCAGCGGATGCGCCCGTACCCGCTCCTCCAGGCCCACCGGCGAGACCGTCTTGCCGCCGGAGGTGACCAGGACCTCCTTCTTCCGCCCGGTGATGGTCAGATAGCCGTCCTCGTCGAGGGCGCCCAGGTCACCGGTGGAGAACCAGCCGTCGTGCAGTACCGCGTCGGTGGCCTTGGGGTCGTTGTGGTAGCCCTGGAAGACCTGGCCGCCGTAGAGCCAGATCTCGCCGTCCTCCGCGATGTGCACGGTGGTGCCGGGGATGGGGGTGCCGACGGAGCCGAAGCGGGTCCGCTCGGGCGGGTTGGCGGTGGCGGCCGCGGTGCTCTCCGTCAGGCCGTAGCCCTCGAAGATCCGCACGCCGGCGCCGCAGAAGAACAGCCCCAGTCGGCGCTCCATCGCGGAACCGCCGGACATGGCGTACCGCATCCGGCCGCCCATCGCCGTACGGACCTTGCTGTAGACGAGCTTGTCGAAGAGCTGATGCTGCATCCGCAGCGCGGCGCTGGGGCCGGAGCCGGTGCCGAACGCCTTGTTCTCCTGCGCCTCGGCATAGCGCACGGCGATGTCGACGGCTTTGTCGAAGGGGCCTTCCTTGCCGTCCGTCTCCGCCTGCCGCCGGGCCGCGGCGAAGACCTTCTCGAAGATGTACGGCACCGCGAGGATGAAGGTGGGTCGGAAGGCCCGGAGGTCGGGCAGGAGCGCCCGGGCCGCCAATTCGGGCTGGTGGCCCAGCTTGACCCGGCCGCGGACCGCGGCGACCTGCACCATCCGCCCGAAGACGTGCGCCAGCGGCAGGAACAGCAGCGTCGCGGCCTCGTCGCCCGGCTTCGAGGTGAAGACGGTCTCGTAGCGCATGACGATGTTGTCGGCCTCGGCCATGAAGTTGGCGTGGGTGATGACACAGCCCTTGGGGCGGCCGGTCGTGCCCGAGGTGTAGATGATCGTCGCGATGGCGTCCGGGGTGACGGCCATCCGGTGCCGGTGCACCACGTCGTCCTCGATGTGCGCTCCGGCCGCGGTCAGCTCGGCCACCGGGTCGGCGTCCAGCTGCCACAGCTTGCGCAGCTGCGGGAGCCGGTCGATGACCGAGCCGACGGTCATCGCGTGGTCCTCGTGCTCGACCAGGCACGCCG
This sequence comes from Streptomyces sp. NPDC026575, assembly GCF_055567415.1. Taxonomy (NCBI): domain Bacteria; kingdom Bacillati; phylum Actinomycetota; class Actinomycetes; order Kitasatosporales; family Streptomycetaceae; genus Streptomyces; species Streptomyces sp. NPDC026575. The sequence continues at coordinate 98,804 of NZ_JBVHQM010000015.1, read as the reverse complement.
AGACCCCCGCGTTGTGCAGCATCCAGAAGACCTGCTCGGCCGAGGACGTCGGATACAGCGGTACGGACTGCGCGCCGATCGACCACAGCGCGAAGTCGAACAGGGTCCACTCGTAGCGGGTACGGGACATGATCCCGACGCGGTCACCGAACCGGACGCCCTGCGCGAGCAGGCCCTTGGCCAGTGCGATGACCTCGTCGCGGAACTGTCCGGAGGTGACGTCCTGCCAGTTCCCCGCGTCGTCCTTACGCCCGAGAGCGATGTGTCCGGGGTCGGCCTCGGCGTGGTCGTAGACGGCATCCGCCAGCCCGCCGACCCGGGGCGCGGTCGCCAAAGGCGGGACGGTGAACTCGCGCAATGACCCAGCTCCTCGTGGTGTTGCTCACAAGGCCGCGACCGTACCCCACGGGGACGGCATCCGGCAGTGCCGTACCACGGCGTGAACCCGTCGCTACCGGAACTGGCCAAGCGAAGAAATCGGGCTACTTCGAAGAAAAATGGACATGATCCGGGTACTTCGACGCCGGACGATCACGACGCCGGGACCATATCTGCACCAAATCTCTGCACCTGACGCCTGGTCGTACGCTTGATCATCCGACCCGCCCGGAACGGGCCCGCGGCTACGGGAGCTGCAGTCGGTCACCGCCCGCGAGGATCGCGTCCGCCAGCGCCTCCGCCGGGCCCCGCGCCGCGCGATCGCGCTCGCCGTGCAGGAGGACGAAGTCGACCCCGCCCAGTTCCGGCAGTCCGGCACGTGGCGGGATCTGGACCAGACCAGGCGGGATCATGCCTCTGGTATGTGCTATAACACCCAGACCTGCCCGGGTTGCGGCGATCAGTCCGTTCAGGCTCCCGCTGGTGCAGGCGATCCGCCACTGCCGGCCCTGTCCCTCCAGCGCCTCCAGCGCACGGGCCCGGGTCACCGCCGGCGGCGGATAGACGACCAGGGGGACCGGACGCTCCGGATCCAGCCGCAGCCGCTCGGTGCCCACCCACACCAGCCGGTCGCGCCACACCAGGCGCCCGCGCGAGTCCTCCGGGCGCCGCTTGGCGAGGACGAGATCGAGCCGCCCGGCCGCCAGCAGCTCGTGCAGGATCCCCGACAGCTCGACGGTCAGCTCCAGATCGACCTCGGGGTGCTCCCGGCGGAACCCTTCGAGCACCTCCGGCATCCGGGTCAGCACGAAGTCCTCGGAGGCGCCGAAGCGGAGCCGGCCGCGCAGCCTGGTGCCCGCGAAGAAGCCGGCCGCCCGCTCGTTGGCCTCCAGGATCGTGCGGGCGAAGCCGAGCATCGCCTCGCCGTCCTCGGTCAGCTCCACACCGTGGGTGTCGCGGGCGAACAGCCGCCGGCCGGCCGCCTCCTCCAGCTTGCGTACGTGCTGGCTGACGGTCGACTGCCGCAGCCCGAGCCGGTGCGCGGCCTGCGTGAAGCTCAGCGTCTGTGCCACGGCCAGAAAGGTGCGCAGCTGCGCGGGCTCGAACATGGACCCTCCGGTGCTCATCATGTTCTGCGATGACAGTCACCACGGTAAGAGGGGTTCCCGATCGCCGCGGCGACCGGCACGCTGGAGCGGGCACCGTCCACGCCGCCGCCCGAGAGCCGCCTGACGACCGAAGAGAGACCATGCGCCGCCCCTCCCTCAAGCCGCCCTCCTGGCTGCCCGTGGACGGATACCTCCTCGCTCTGGTGGGCACCGTGGCACTGGCCGCGCTGCTGCCCGCCCGCGGAGCGGCCGCCGGCGTCGCCGACGGCGCCTCCACCGGAGCCGTCGCGCTGCTGTTCTTCCTCTACGGCGCCCGGCTCTCCACTCGCGAGGCGCTGGACGGTCTGCGCCACTGGCGGCTCCACCTCACCGTCCTGGCCGCCACCTTCGTGATCTTCCCGGTGCTCGGCCTGGCCGCCCGCGGCCTGGTCCCGTACGTCCTACCGCCGACCCTCTACACCGGGCTGCTGTTCCTGTGCCTGGTGCCCTCCACGGTCCAGTCCTCGATCGCCTTCACCTCGCTCGCCCGCGGCAATGTCGCGGCGGCGATCTGCGCCGGCTCGTTCTCCAGCCTCGCCGGCATCGTCGTCACACCGCTGCTGGCCGGCCTCGTGCTGCACGGGGACGGCGGCGGATTCTCCGCCGACTCGCTGCTGTCGATCGTCGGCCGGCTGCTGCTCCCGTTCGCCGCCGGGCAGGTGCTGCGCCGCTGGTGGAGCCGGAGGGGCCGGGTGCGGCGCGCCGGGCAGGGCGCCGACGGGCGACCGGACGGCGACTTCCTCGCCCGCCACAAGAAGGTCCTCGGCTATGTGGACCGCGGTTCGATACTCCTGGTGGTCTACGCCGCGTTCAGCGCCGGCGTGGTCCAGGGCAGCTGGCACCAGGTCTCCTGGCTGCGGCTGCTGTGCCTGCTGGGCGTGGAGGCCGTGCTGCTCGCGCTGATGCTGACCCTCACCTCGTACGGCGCGAAGCGGCTCGGCTTCCCCCGTGCGGACCGGATCGCCATCACCTTCGCCGGCTCCAAGAAGAGCCTGGCGGCGGGGCTCCCCATGGCCAGCGTCCTCTTCGGCGCCCAGGCGGGCCTGATGGTCCTTCCGCTGATGCTGTTCCACCAGATGCAGCTGATGGTGTGCGCGGTGCTGGCCAGGCGGTATGCGGCCGGTGCGGAGCAGGGGCAGGAGCCGGAGCCGCGGCGGGAGGCCGGTCCCGCCGCGGTCGCGGTCGCGTCCTACCGGCCCGGTCCGCGTACCCGGTCCAGCGACAGCCCCAGCACCAGCGGCGCGGGCACCGAGGCGTCGTCGGTGCGTACCGCGGACAGCTCGGCGTCGGTCAGCGCCCGCCGGTAGACCCGTACGGCGTCCAGCGCACCGGTGAACTGGGCGCGGGCGTCCGGCCGCTGACCGAGGTGGACGCCGAAGACCGACCCGCGGCTGACCGAGCCCGGGACGTCGGCCACGACGGCGGTCTCGGTGCCGTCCACGGTGAGCAGCAGCCGGCCGCCGGTGCGGCGCAGCGCCAGATGGTGCCAGTCGCCGTCGTTGTAGGCCGCCGCGGTCGCGGCCTGGGCGGTGGCGGGCGGCGAGGCGCCGTCGACGGCGGTGACGCGGGCCAGCAGCCGGCCGTTGCGGGGGTCGCCGGTCAGTGCGACCTGCGGGCTCCTGGTGCCCACGCCGCCCATCCACAGCAGCGGCTGCTCGCCGGTCCGGGCGTCGTAGCGGAACCACAGGCTGCAGGTGAAGTCGTGGGTGCCCAGGGGGAGGGAGCCGCGGAACGGCAGGCGGACGGCGTCGTCCTTGCCGTCGAAGGAGAGCGCCTGGCCGAACCGGCCGCCGGTGGCGGACGCACCGCCGAGGACGAGGGCCGGCCGGGCGCCCAGGGCGGCGTCGCGGGTGGTGGGGTCCGGGGCGCGGCGCGGGCCGAGCCAGTCCTCGGTGAAGCGGACGAAGCGGATCTCGTCCCGGGCGTCGACCGCGCCGCCCTCGTACATCAGGCCGGTGACCTCGGGCGAGATGGCGACCAGATCCGAGTAGCCGGACCAGTCGGTGGTGACCCGGGCGCCCCGGTCGACGCCCTCCCAGGTGCGGCCCTCGTCCCAGGAGGAGCGCAGGGTCATGGTCCGGCGCCGGTCGGGATCGGCGGGCGCGGCGAACAGGGTGCGGCCGCGGCCGTCCTTCGGATGCGGCAGGCGCAGCGCCGAGCCCTGCACCATGGGGGAGTAGAGGTCGGGCAGGGCGCGGAACGGGGCGGTGAAGGAGTCGCCGCCGTCACGGCTGACCGCGGCGTCGCGATGGCCCAGGTCGGTGCCGTCCTGTTCGCGGCCGTTGACGTAGATCGAGCCGTCGGAGCGCTCCAGGAGGGTCATCTCCGAGGGCTTCTGGCGGAACGTTCCGTCCGCCGCGATGGGCCAGCTGTCCAGCGCGCCGACCTTCCAGGTGGCGCCGCCGTCGTCGCTGTGGATCAGCGCGGCGTGGTTGGCGGTGACCCGGTTGTCCGCGTAGCTCTCGGAGTTGATGCCGAAGACCAGCCGGCCGCTGTGCCGCCCGCGGGTGAGCTGGATGCCGTGCACGGGGCCGGTGGCGTACCAGGAGTTCCACTGCGGGGGGCGGATGCCGGGGGTCAGGTCCCGGGGCGCGGACCAGGTCGCGCCGTCGTCGTCGCTGTACTGCAGGTGCGGGGTGCGGTCGCAGGGGACATCGCAGCTGCGGCCGTCGTCGCGGCCCTTGTTGTAGGTCTCGGCGAGGACGATCCGGCCGGTGCGGCGGTCGACGATGGGGGCGGGGTTGCCGTGGGTGTCTCCGCCGCCCTGGTTGACGACCTGGAGCGGGCCCCAGGTGCGGCCGCCGTCGGTGGAGCGCTTGAGGACCAGGTCGATGTCGCCGGAGTCGCCGCAGTCGTGCCGGCGGCCCTCGGCGAAGGCGAGCAGGGTGCCGCGCGCGGACCGCACGACGGCTGGTATCCGGAAGCAGAAGTAGCCCCGTTCCTGGGCGGCCTTGAACAGGATCTGCTGCTCGAACCCGCCCTCGGGCAACGGCACCGTGGCGGACGTGCCACCGCCCGACGCCTCGTCAGGAACGGCGTGGGCGGGAGCGGTCGGCAGCAGTGCGAGGGCCGAGGCCGCCAGTACGGCGAGCGTGGCGGTGACGCGGCGGTGCCGGGGTCTGCGGCGGGGGCTGGGGTGTGCGCGGAGAACTGACGTCATGGTCCGGCCTGCCCTTCGAGGGATCGGCGGTCGGGTCATCAGGACATCCCACGTCCTATGTGCATCCCTGACGGAAGCTACTGCCGCGTGCGGACCGCGACAAGGAGCCTGCATCGGTTCTCGGCGCCGCCGCCGGAATTCACTCACCCGGCCCGCAGGCACTGCGCCGGGTGCGCCGCGCGAGCCGGGTGTGCCGGGTGTGCCGCAGGGCCGGGGCGAACGGCACACCCGGTCCGCCCCCGCGGTGCGTCACGGCCGCAGCACCACCTTGCCGAGATTGGCCCTGGCCTCGATGATCTCGTGCGCCTTGGCGGCCTCGGCCAGCGGCAGTTCGGCGTGCACGGCGGCGCGCAGCCGGCCGGACCCCGCCAGCTCCCACAGCTGCGCCCGGTGCTGCTCGTACAGTTCCCGCTGGACGGTGGTGAACCGACGCATCGTCAGGCCGGTGACCGTCTTGGAGCCGGCCAGGAGCTCATACGCCGGGACCGTGCCGCCGCCGGAGTTGAAGAAGACCAGTCGGCCGCCCTCCGCCAGCGCGGCCAGCGCTCGCGGCAGCACCTCCCCGCCGACGCCGTCCAGGACGATGTCCACCGGCTCGCCCCAGGACTCATGGTCGTAGGTCACCACCTCGTCGGCCCCGAGTCCGTAGAGGAACTCCGCCTTGGCGGCCGAGCCGACCGCGGCGACCACCCGCGGCACCCCCTGGAGCTTGGCCAGCTGGACGGCGAGGTGCCCGGTGCCGCTGGCCGCGCCGGTGATCAGTACGGATTCGGTGCCCCGCGGTGCGGCGGTGCTCAGCGCGGCGAGCGCGACATGCCCGCTGCGCACCAGCGCCACCGCCTCCACGGCGCTCGCCCCCTCCGGTATCCGGCTTGCCAGGAAGGCGGGCGCGAGGGCGAGTTCGGTGTACGAGCCGGTGAGGGTGAGCGAGGTGACGCGGTCGCCCACGGCGAACCCGGTGACGTCCGGGCCGAGCGCGACGACCTCGCCGGCGATCTCCCCGCCGGGCGTGCTGGGGAGCGGATCGCCACCGCCCTTGCCGTCGCCGCGCAGCCGCCGTACGCACGGCAGCGTCACCCCGATCGCCTCGGTGCGCACCAGGAGTTCACCGGGGCCGGGCACCGGCGCCTCGGCCTCCTCGACGCACAGGACTTCCGGGCCGCCGTAGGTATGGAATCGGACTCGGCGCATGGGCCGCCACCTCCGTGAAGGGTCGGGTGGGCCGGTGGGCGCCGGCCGCGCTTCATTGGGTCACCCAACAATAAGCGAAGCCGTTGGGGAAGCCAATGAATTTTCGCGACTTTTCATAGGGCGACCCAATGGATTCTCGATACGCTGGCCCCATGGCCGACACCTCCTACGCCCCCAGCCGCATCCGCGCGCTCCCCAGCTGGCTCCTGGGCCGTGCCGCCGCCCGCGGCCACCGCCTGGTCGCCGAGGCCCTCGCCGCCGAGGGCATGCGGATGATGCATCACGCCGTGCTGTCGGCGGTCGACGAGCTCGGCCCGGTCTCCCAGGCGGAGCTCGGCCGAACCCTGGGCATCGACCCCAAGGACGTGGTCGCGATCGTCAACGACCTCCAGAAAGACGCACTGGTCACCCGCACCCCCGACCCCACGGACCGGCGCAAGAACGCCGTCGAGATCTCCGCCGACGGCAGGCGGCGGCTGCGCCGCACCCAGCGGCTCGGCGACGAGGCCAATGCGGAGCTGACCGCGGCACTCACCCCCGCCGAGCGCGAGCAGCTGATCGCGCTGCTGACCCGGATCGCGCTGCCGGGGGAGTGAGGTGCGGGTGGGGGAGGGGGCTGCCGCCATGGGCTCAGTGGCGGACCCGCCCCCGTCGCCCCGCCGCCCGCCGCCTCAGCCGGTGGCGGCCGTGGTGCCCAGGGCGAGGCGGTGCTCACCCGCGTACACGTTCATAGAGGAGCCGCGCAGAAACCCGACCAGGGTCAGCCCGGTCTCCTGGGCCAGGTCGACGGCGAGCGAGGACGGGGCCGAGACCGCGGCCAGCACGGGTATCCCCGCCATCACCGCCTTCTGCGCCAGCTCGAACGACGCCCGCCCGGAGACCATCAGCACGCACGAGGACAGCGGCAGCAGCCCCTGTTGCAGCGCCCGGCCCACGATCTTGTCCACCGCGTTGTGCCGCCCCACGTCCTCCCGTACGTCGAGCAGTTCCCCGTCGGTGGTGAACAGCGCCGCGGCATGCAGGCCCCCGGTCCGGTCGAACACCCGCTGGGCGGCCCGCAGTTGGTCGGGGAGGGCGGCGAGGGTGGCGGGCGCGAGGCGGGCCGGGGTGTCGGGGGAGGTGTCCAGCGGCCAGCGGGCGGTGGTGCGCACCGCCTCCAGGCTGGCCTTGCCGCACATCCCGCACGACGACGTCGTATAGACGTTGCGCTCCAGGCTGATGTCCGGGAGCGGCACCCCGTCCGCGAGCCGCACGTCGACGACGTTGTAGGTGTTGGCGCCGCCCTCGCCGGTCGCCCCCGCGCAGTAGACGATGTTCGCCAGCTCCTCGGCGCGGGCCAGGACGCCCTCGCTGACGAGGAAGCCCGCGGCCAGCGCGAAGTCGTCACCGGGCGTGCGCATCGTGATCGCCAGCGGCTTGCCGCCGAGCCGGATCTCCAGCGGCTCCTCGGCGACGAGGGTGTCCGGGCGGGTGCTCACGGCACCGTCGCGGATACGGATCACCTTGCGTCGTTCCGTGACACGTCCCATGGCTTGATCAGTCCCACTCGTTCCGGTGACCTTGGCGCCCTCATTGTCCTGCATGGGGCGGCCGCGCCGGCCGCCCGCGGCGCAGCGTCCCGCCGCCCGGCCGACCGGGCTCAACCAGCGTCGATCCCCCAGGGGGTTGGCCGCCACCGGAGCGCGCTGCATACGGCGGAGCCTCGGGCCGTCCTGATCGGCGGGCCCCGGATCGTCCTGCGCGCCGGGAGGCCCGCTCGGTAGACTGTAGACGATAGCCAATCGCTGATCCGCAGGGTCTGCGCGCGTCCACGGAGGGGGACCTCGATGCTGTCCAAAGGGCTGCCGCAGGGCGCCGTGCCGAAGCTCGAACGCCCCGGTCCACTGCGCGAGCGCGTCTATGAGGCGCTGCTGGAACTGATCACCACCCGTGCGCTGCGGCCCGGCCAGCATCTGGTCGAGAGCGAGCTCGCGGGGCACCTCGGCGTCTCCCGGCAGCCGGTCCGCGAGGCGCTCCAGCGGCTCAACACCGATGGCTGGGTGGACCTGCGGCCGGCGCAGGGGGCGTTCGTCCACGAGCCCACCGAGGAGGAGGCCGACCAGCTGCTGACGGTCCGTACGCTGCTGGAGGCGGAGGCCGCCCGGCTGGCCGCGGCCAACGCCGGCGCGGCGGGGATCGCGGAGCTGGAGGGGCTGTGCGCCCAGGGCGAGCGCGCGGTGGCGGACGACGCGGTGGACGACGCGGTGGCGGCCGATGCGGCCTTCCACGCCAAGGTGATGGAGCTGGCCGGCAACGCGGTCCTGGCGGAGCTCTCCGCGCAGGTCGGGCGCCGGGTGCGCTGGTACTACACGCCGGTCGCCCGGCAGCGCGGGAGTCAGTCGTGGAGCGAGCACCGCGAGCTGATCGCGGCGATCGCCGCCCGTGACGAGGAGCGTGCCACCACCCTCATGCGCGCCCACACCGAGCACACCCGCCGTACCTACCACGAGCGGGAGCGCGAGGCGGAGTAGCGACGGTGCGGTGGACCGGAGCAGGAACGGTCGGCGGATCGGGGCAGGGACCGTCCGGTGGACCGGGCAGGCCCCGTGGCTCCTCGGCCGCCACGCGTCCGATCCGCGAGACCAGCCCCGACCGCCGACCGCCGGCCGGGTAATCTTCCCTCGACCCGGACCGAAGCACCGGACGACGTCCGACCACGAATGGCGAGAGACACATGAGCGAAGGGACAGCACCGGCGGCCGGCGAAGCGGCCTCCGTCGCCGACGAGGCGGCCCGTGAGCGGCTGGGCTACCTGCGCAGCAGCATCGACAACCTCGACGCCGCCCTGGTCCATTTGCTCGCCGAGCGCTTCAAGTGCACTCAGCAGGTCGGCGAACTCAAGGCCCGGCACAGCCTGCCGCCCGCCGACCCGGCCCGCGAGGCCGCCCAGATCGAGCGCCTGCGCCGACTGGCCGAAGACGCCCGCCTGGACCCGGCATTCGCCGAGAAGTTCCTGAACTTCATCATCGATGAAGTGGTCCGCCACCATAAAGCGATCGCGAATCAGGGTGCCGCCAGGAACGGATCTCGCGAGGGCGCAGACGCAGGACCCGAGAGCTGATCATCCGGGAGATCCGGGAGATCGACTTTGCGGCGACCGCTTCTGAGTCGTCGTACCCAGCGCACACACATCCACGGCCGGCGCGCGGGCAGTGTCCTTGAGGCCGGCCCTCGACAACCAGCCCCATCGTGTGGCGCGTTGACCATGAAGTACGTTGCGTCACGAACGGCCCGCCCGTAGCCTTCCCATCGCCAACTCGCCGACCTGCGCGTTGGTGTTCAAGTTCTCACAGGGGGAAGGCACATGAAGCGTCGCAATAAGGTGCGGATGTCGATGGTGACGGGGGCGAGTGCCGCCGCCCTCGCGATCAGTCCGGTCGGAGCGGGGACCGCGCAGGCGGCGGGGCCGCGCGACGCGGTGGCCAGCTGTTTTACGCCTGGAGCAATGGGGATCATGGACCTGTACCGCGGGGCTACGCCGTACAGCTCCTTCTACGCCCATATGCAACTCAAGGACAATTACGCCGACGGGCGCCACGTGCGGATTCGTTTCCTCAGCAAGCGTGTCGGAGGCAGCGCGACGGTGAAGTGGCGGTGGCACTCATCGTTTGCAGGCGCGGGCTCGCTCGCGGTGTTCAGGACCAACGCGAAGGACAAGTACGGCATCGCGGCCGCTGGGATCGAGGTGGCGGAGTTCAAGGGCAACACCAAGCTCAAGTCCTGCACCGGTTGGGCCAGATAGGGCGCCGAGTGCGCTCGCACCCCCTACCCCCACCGCGAACAGCGGGAGCACTAGGGCCTGTCCGATGGGTCCTGGCCGGGCCCGCGACGCCTGGCACGGCACCTCGCGGCGTTGCCGAATCATCCCGATAGCTCCGCTATCGAGACGCTCCGGCGCCTTGCGATGCACCGCACCAGACGCCGCGGCCTTTCCGACCCCGACCCATCGGACAGGCCCTAACAGGAGCAAGAGGTTCAGTGCTCGCAGAGGGAGAATTCCCCAGGCCGATTTCCCGGTTCCTGCCCACCGTCCGGTAGTCCAGGTCGATCTGGACGACGGTGGCGTCCGGCGACAGCCGCCTGCCCGGGCCGGCGGTGACCACCGCGCAGCCGGGCTTGCCGGTGATACGGCCCGCATCGGACAGTCGCTGTCCAGTGGGGCGGCGGTGGTCGGGCCAAGCCACCGGAACGGGCCTGTTCGGACGGCGGGCGCGGATCGCCGCCAAGGCAAAACCGCCGGCCGCCGGGGCGGGTGGGCGCCGTCCGGCCGGGGAGCGGGGGCGGCCCACCCACCACTCGCCTCACCCAGGTGGCTGTGCCGCCCACGAAGAGTGACACTCGCCATACCTGACGCCGGACCGCCCACCGGTGCCGCCCCGCCCACTACCGTCCGGTAACGGCTTCTCAGGGAGCCGCCCGAGCGCCACCACCCTGCCCCTCCGGCCGTGCACCGAGAGCGGAGACACACGATGGCACCCACCCCCGACACCACCCCGACCCTGGCCCTCAAGCCCGGTACGTCCTGGCAGGACGCCTGGCAGCGGAGCCTGGCGGCCGCCCCCGAGGCGTTCCGCGACGATCAGGCCCTCAACCTCTGGGCCGCCGCCTGGCACCCGGACGGCGATCCGCTGCCCGCCACCAGCCCGATCGACGGCACCCCGATCGCCGGCCCGCCCCGCCTCGACGCCGACACCGCGCGGCAGGCCGTACGCGCCTCCCTCGACCAGCACCGCGCCTGGCGCCAGGTCCCGCTCGCCGAGCGCAGGGCCCGGATCTCCGCCACCCTCGACGCCCTGACCGAACACCGCGAACTGCTCGCGCTGCTCCTGGTCTGGGAGATCGGCAAGCCCTGGAAGCTCGCCCAGGCCGATGTCGACCGCGCCATCGACGGCGTCCGCTGGTACGTCGACGAGATCGACCGGATGCTGGTCGACCGCAGCCCGCTGCCCGGCCCGGTGAGCAACATCGCCAGCTGGAACTACCCCATGTCGGTGCTGATCCACGCGATGCTCGTCCAGGCGCTGGCGGGCAACGCCGTGATCGCCAAGACGCCCACCGACGGCGGCCTGGTCTGCCTCACCCTGGCCTGTGCGCTGGCCGCCAGGGAGGGCGTTCCGGCCACCCTCGTCAGCGGCAGCGGCGGCGAGCTCTCGCCCGCCCTCGTCCGCTCACCGGAGATCGGCTGTGTCTCCTTCGTCGGCGGCCGGGACACCGGCGCCGGCGTCGCCACCGCCGTCGCCGACCTGGGCAAACGCCATATCCTCGAACAGGAGGGCCTCAACACCTGGGGCATCTGGCACTACACCGACTGGCAGTCCCTCACTCCGCTGCTGCGCAAGACCTTCGACTACGCCAAGCAGCGCTGCACCGCCTACCCCCGCTTCGTCGTCCAGCGCGACGCCTTCGCCGACTTCCTCGCCGCCTACCTCCCGGCCGTACGCAGCGTCCGCTTCGGCCACCCCCTGGCCGTCGCCGATCCCGCCGACCCGCTCCCCGAACTCGACTTCGGCCCCCTGATCAACGCGGCCAAGGCCAAGGAACTCGCCGACCTCACGGCCGAGGCTCTCTCCCGGGGCGCCGTCCCCCTGCACCGGGGCACCCTCGCCGACGGCCACTTCCTCCCCGACCAGGACACCTCCGCCTACCTCCCGCCGACCACCCTCCTGGCCCCGCCGCCCTCCTCGCCCCTCCACCACGCCGAGCCCTTCGGTCCCGTCGACACCGTCGTCCTGGTCGACACCGAGGCCGAGCTGCTCGCCGCGATGAACGCCAGCAACGGCGCGCTGGTCGCGAGCCTCTCCTGCGACGACAAGGACACCTACGACCGCCTCGCGCCCCAGATCCGCGCCTTCAAGGTCGGCCACAACAAGCCCCGCTCCCGCGGCGATCGCGATGAGCTCTTCGGCGGCTTCGGCAACTCCTGGAGCGGCGCCTTCGTCGGCGGCGAACTGCTGGTCGGCGCGGTGACCGAGGGCCCGGCCGGTGAGCGGCTGCCGGGCAACTTCCCGGACTACCACCTGATGCCGTAGCGGGGCGGCGGGCTCCCGGGCTGCGGCACGTGGATCAGGTCGGCCCTAGCCGATGCCCTGCCGGTCGGGGTGCGAGGCGAACCGCCGGTCCGCCGCCTCCGGCACCGCCTGCTCCACCGCCTGGAGCAGCAGCTCGCGGTGGCGCACCAGGGGTTCCCGCCGCTCCTCCGGGGCGAGCAGCAGCAGATCGTCGATACCGGCCAGCAGCCTGCGCGTCACCTGCGGGCTGTGTACGGAGGCGGCCCGGACCTCGGTCAGCCCCAGATCCACCAGATCCGCCCACCCCGGAACCCGCTGCGTCAGTCGCACCGCGCCTCGGCGGTCGCGGTGGTGCACCGTCCCGAGCGGCCGGTCCACCACCGCCGCCAGGATCTGCACGACCCGGTCCAGGCACTGCACGGCGGTGGTCGGATCGTTCACCGCCGGCGACAGCGCGCGCAGCGCGATATCCGACAGCTGCCGCAGCCCCAGCCCGAGATCCTGGTGGAAGGTGCGCTCGACGCCGACCGAGACCGTGTACCGCAGCAGCGCCCGCCGCGGCGGCGTCCCGCCGTGCACCGCGAGCACCGGAGTCCCGGGCATCACGAAGTCCCCGATGCGCGGGATCAGCCGCAGTACGACGCCCTGCCGCCGCGCCACCCGCACCAGCCGCGCCACATGCACATCCCGCACCACCCCCGCCCGCCCCTCATGCGCCATCCACCCGGTCTCCGGTGCTCGCACCCCCTCCTCGTCCCCGCCGTCCTCGCTGCCCGGCGCCTGCCGCGCCAGCATCCGCAGCGTCTCCCGCGCGATACGGTCCACCACCGGCCCCACCTGCATCAGCCGCAGCGTGGACGACACATACGCGATGAACAGCAGCAGGCTCAGCCCCACCAGCGCCAGCGTCAGCAGGCTCTGTACGACCGGTACGGAGGTGACCTCCCGCGCACTGCTCTCGCTCTCGTAGGAGGTGAGCACCAGCAGCGAGAACAGGAACGTCGCCAGGAAGACGCTGAGCGTGATCTTGGTGATCCGGCTCCGGACGAAGATCCGCACCACCCGGGGGGTGAGCTGGCCGCTGGCCATCTGCACCGCGACCAGCGAGATGCTGAAGACCACGCCGATGAAGGTCATCATCGCCGCGCTGATCGTCGTCACGATCGTCTTGGCGTCCTCCGCGATCGACATCAGCTCCCGGACCGCGCCGTACGCCCGCTCGCGCTGCAGCAGCGCGACGATCTCCAGGTCGACGGCCGACGCCGCCCACCACAGCAGCACCGCACCGAGCAGTCCGGCCGTCGGAGCGAACCAGAAGGTGTCCCGCAGATGCTCCCGCAGCGGCGACAGCGCCCGTGGCCTGCGCGGCCCAGTGAGATGAGCGATGTGTCCGTCATTGCCCATAAGTGGAGGCTATGTCCCGCACGGATACGCAGGTGAAAGGCACTCCGAAACCTTGGTATTGTTGTCCATGTCGCCGCGGGGAGCGCCCCGTGAAGATCACACCTAGTCCGGGTGGCGGAATGGCAGACGCGCTAGCTTGAGGTGCTAGTGCCCTTTATCGGGCGTGGGGGTTCAAGTCCCCCCTCGGACACCAGCGAAAAACCCCTGTTGATCAGGGGTTTTCTTCGTTTTGAGGGTCGGTGTCGAGCCCCCCTCGGGGAATCTGGGCAACTTATCCGATTTGCCTGTTCCATTCCCCTTGTTCGGGAGTATCCTGAAGACCGGCCTACGGGGCGAGCGAGGGAGTTCGACCGGACTGGCCTCGGGGAAGGGAGCTCTGGCTCTCGCCGAGGACGAGAAGAAAGGTCGGGCTGAGAGGCTGAAAGGTCGTGAGACCGGACGGCGACCCCCAAGCACCTGATCCGGACAATGCCGGCGAAGGGAGCCCACCTCGTAGGTCTTTGCCGTGCCCTGGTCCGCGAGGCCGCCGGCCACGAGCCGGGCCGCGCTCAGCCGCCCCGGATCAGGTCCGCACACTTCTCCCCGATCATCATCGTCGTGATGCAGGGGTTCACGGTCGTCAGGAACGGCATCACCGAGCCGTCGGCCACACGCAGGCCGGTGACGCCCTTGACTCGCAGCTCCGGGTCGAGCGGGGCGGCGTCGTCGCCGGGAGCGCCCATCTGGACCGTGCAGGCCGGGTGGTAGACGGTGTTGTGGGTGTCGCGGATGTAGGCGAGCAGGTCGTCGTCGGAGTGGGCGGCGGGGCCGGGGGCGAGTTCGACGCCGGCCCAGCTCGTCATCGGGGCCTGGGCGGCGATCTCACGGGCGAGGCGGAGGCCGTGGGTCATGACCCGGATGTCGTGTTCGTGGGTGAAGTAGCGGGGGTCGACCTTGGGCTTGTCGCGGAAGTCGCGGGTGCGCAGGCGGACGGTGCCGCGGGAGCGGGCGCGGGTGACGTTCGGGGTGAGGCAGAAGGCGTTGGACGAGGTGGGGTAGCCGCGGCGGTAGGTGTTCATGTCGAAGGGCACGGAGCCGTAGTGGAACATCAGGTCGGGGCGGTCCAGGCCGGGTTCGGTGTCGGCGAAGATGCCGATCTCCCACCACTGGGTGGAGGAGGCGGTCATGGGCTGCTTGGCCTCCCACATGATCACGCCCTCGGGGTGGTCCTGGAGGTTCTCGCCCACGCCGGTCGAGTCGACGAGCGGTTCGATGCCGACCTCGCGCAGGTGCTCGGCGGGGCCGATGCCGGAGAGCATCAGCAGCTTGGGGGTGTCGATGGCGCCGCAGGAGACGACGACCTCGCGGCGGGCGTTGACGGTACGGCTGTGGAAGAGGTCGGGGGAGAGGTACTCCACACCGGTGCAGCGCCGGGAGGGCGTGAAGTTCAGCCGCTTGGCCTGGAACCCGGTGCGTACGTCGAGATTGCGGCGGCCGTCCATGACGGGGTGGAGGTAGGAGACGGACGCGGAGGAACGGGTGCCGTCCGGGCGGCAGTTGATCTGGAACCAGTTCGCGCCGCGGACGACGGTCTTGCCGGTGTTGAACGGGGTGGTGGGGATACCGGCCGCCGCACATGCCTCCAGGAGGGCCACCCCGCACGGGTCGCGCGGCGGAATCGTGCGCAGGGTGACCGGGCCGGAGCGGCCGTGGTGGTCGCCCGGGGCGTCATTGCTCTCCAGCCGCTGGTAGAGCGGGAAGCAGTCGGCCGCGCTCCAGCCCTGGCAACCCCTCGCGGCCCACTCGTCGAGGTCCTCGGCCGGAGCCCAGAAGGCGATACAGGAGTTGTGCGAGGAGCAGCCGCCGAGCACCTTGGCGCGGGCGTGCCGCATGAAGCTGTTGCCGTTCTCCTGCGGCTCGACGGGGTAGTCCCAGTCGTAACCGGACTCCAACAGGCTCATCCAGCGGTCCAGGCGCAGCACGTTGTCGTCGCCGACGTCGGACGGACCGGCCTCCAGCAGGCAGACCGTGACCGAGGGGTCCTCGCTCAGCCGCGCCGCCACGACGGCACCGGCCGTGCCGCCGCCGACCACGACATAGTCGAACTCTTCCACGGGGGTCTCTTGGGGCATCGCGCGGTCTCCCGTCAGGGGGTGGGGGTGGTGGGGGAGCCCGGGCCGCCCGGGCCGCCGTCGTCGGGGCCGACGGCGGCGTGCATGGCCAGGACGCCGGTCCGCTTGCGCTGGACGAACCAGTAGTAGGTGAAGCCGCCGATCGCCACGACGCCGATGAACAGGAAAGCGCCCCAGCGCAGATACCAGTGCTGCGGGCCGGTCGCGTTGTAGACGGCGGCGCGCGGCCAGGCGAGGTTGAGGGACATCCCGATGCCCCAGAGGACGGCGAGGATGTTGATCGGCACGCCGAACCTGCCCAGCGAGAACTTCCCCTCCAGCGGGGTCCACCTGCCGCGCAGCCGCTGGATCAGCATCGGCAGGGTGACCGAGAGATACGCCAGATAGATCATGATGATCGCGATGCTGGTGATCACCGAGAAGATCTGCGGCTGGTTGACGTTGAGCACCAGGATGCCGATGGCCACCAGGCCGATGACGACGGCGGGCAGCACCGGCGTCTGGAAGCGCGGACTGACCTTGGCGAGCAGCGAGGCGGCCGGCAGGTTGTTGTCCCGGGCCATCGCGAACGCCAGCCGGATGCCCGCGGTGTGCACCGCCAGCTCGCACACGGTGATCGCGATGACCACGCACCAGAGCACGACCTGCCCCACCGTCGAGCCGAGGGTGGCGAGGACGACGTACTGCAGTCCGTCCACGGACAGCTCCTCGGCGTGCAGGTCGGGCGCGGAGAGCAGGGCGAAGAGCAGGATCAGCCCGCCGATGAGGAAGGACGCGACCAGCGCGCGCAGGATCGCCCGCGGCGCGTTGCGGCCGGGGTCCTTGGACTCCTCGCCGAGCGACGAGGCCGTGTCGAAGCCGTACATGACATACGCGGAGGCCAGCGACGCGGTCAGAAACGCCCCGAAGTACCCGAGGGTCTCGCCCTCGCCCAGACCGAAGGTGTTGGTGATCGCTCCCGGGCCGCGGGTGATATGCGCGGCGAGCAGCACGATCAGGACGATGGCGGCGATCAGCTCGATGGCCACGCCGGCCGAGTTGATCCGCGCCATCAGCTTGACGCCGAAGGCGTTGACCAGGGTGGTGAAGGTGACGAGTACGGTTCCCAGCACCACCGCGTTGGCGGCCGCCGACTGCCCGGTGCCGTCGCCGATGAACTGGAACCACGACGAGATCTGCGGCAGCGTCACCTGATAGGCCAGGGCCACCGCCGCCAGCGAGACCATGGTCGCGGTCAACATCATCCAGCCGCCGAGCCAGCCGAAGTGCGGGCCGCCGAGCTTCTTGGCCCAGTTGTAGATCGAGCCGGCCACCGGATAGCGGGCGGCCAGCTCGCAGAAGCACAGCGCCACCATCAGCTGCCCGACGAAGACCATCGGCCAGGACCACCAGTACGCCGGGCCGCCGTGGGCGACACCGAAGTAGAACAGCTGGAAGGTGCCGGTGAGGATCGAGATATAGCTGATGCCGGCGGCGAAGGTGTGGAAGTTGCCCAGGGTGCGCTTGAGCTCGGGCTTGTAGCCGAGTTCGGCGAGCGAGGCGTCGTCGTGCGCATGGTCGTCGCCGGGCCGGGGGTGCACGGATCCGGGATCCGTCACTCGAACCACCTCTGCGGCCGCGGCGCGGTATTGCGCCAGATGTGCTTGGCCTCCTGGTACTCCGCCAGCCCGGCGGGCCCCAGCTCCCGCCCGACGCCCGACTGCTTCATCCCGCCCCACTCCGCCTGCGGCACGTACGGGTGGAAGTCGTTGATCCACACCGTTCCGGCGCGCATCCGGGCCGCCACCCGGTGGGCGCGCTCGCTGTCCTGCGTCCACACCGCCCCGGCCAGCCCGTAGACCGTGTCGTTGGCGAGCGAGACCGCCTCGTTCTCGTCGCGGAACCGCTCGACGGTCAGCACCGGCCCGAACGACTCGTCCCGTACGACGGACATGTCCGGGGTGCACTCGTCCAGGACGGTCGGCAGATAGTAGAAGCCGTTCGCCAGCGACGGGTCGTCGGGCGCCGAGCCGCCGCAGAGCAGCACGGCCCCCTCGTCGAGCCCGGCCGCCACATACGCCTCGACCTTCGCGCGGTGCGCGGCCGAGATCAGCGGCCCGGTGCGGGCATGCTCGTCGAACGGCCCGCCCAGCCGGATCCGCTGGGCACGGGAGACCAGCTCGTCGACGAACGCATCGTGCAGCTCGTCCTGGACCAGGAGCCGGGCGCCGGCCGAGCAGACCTGCCCGGAGTGCAGAAAGACCGCCGTCAGGGCGTAGTCGACCGCGGTGTCGAAGTCGGCGTCCGCGAAGACGATGTTCGGGTTCTTCCCGCCCAGTTCCAGGGCGATCTTCTTCACCGTGGGCGCGGCCGCGGCCATGATGCGCCGGCCGGTGGCCAGCCCACCGGTGAACGACACCATGTCCACCCGCGGGTCCTCGGTCAGCGGCGCGCCCGCCTCCGGGCCGGTGCCCAGCACGAGATTGCCGGCGCCGGCCGGCAGCCCGGCCTCGTCCAGCAGCCGCATCAGGTGGATGGCGGTGTGCGGGGTCAGCTCGCTGGGCTTGAGGATGAAGGTGTTGCCCGTGACGAGCGCGGGAGCGACCTTCCAGGCGGTCTGCAGCAGCGGATAGTTCCACGGGGTGATCAGCGCGCAGACGCCGACCGGCTCGTGCCGCACCGTGCTGTCGGTCTCCGCGATGCCGGTGTCCACCACCCGGTCGGTGCCGCCGGCCGCGCCCAGGTTCCCGAAGTAGCGGAAGCACTTGGCGATGTCGTCCATGTCGTAGGCGCTCTCGATCAGCCGCTTGCCGGTGTCCAGCGACTCCGCCCGGGCCAGCGCGTCCTTGTCGCGCTCCAGCAGCTCGGCGACGCGCAGCACCAGCCGGCCGCGCTCGGCCGTCGGGGTCCGCGGCCAGGGCCCGTCGTCGAAGGCCAGCCGGGCGGCGGTGACCGCGGCCGCCGCGTCCTTCGGCCCGGCCTCGTCGACGGTCGCGACCAGCGTGCCGTCCGCCGGGCAGCGGATCTCCCGCACCTGCCCGTCGGCCGCTGCGGTCCACTGACCGCCGATGAACAGCTCCGGCATGGGGGCCTCCGGTCTCCGGGCTCGTACGAGGCGGCGGCGAGCGGGCGGGCCGCCCTGGCCGACGGCTCACGGCCACCGGACCTCGGTGACGATCACTGCACCGAGCGTAAGGCGGGCACCGCGGGTCCGCACGGTACGAGGGGCCGGGGACGGGGGAGCGTCGCGCGGGGTGGGGCCAATGGGGTGACGGGAGGGGCGGGCGGGAGAATGGGGGCATGTCGGGGAAGTCGTCGAACGGGCCGGTGCCACAGGCGGGGGCGGGGCGCGCCCACGAGGCGGTGCCGTATCCGGTCGCCGATGCCGCCGCCTACCTCGCCGGCCGCTGGCGCGTCGAGCGCACCGTGTACGACCTGCGGGCCGGCGTCGAGGGCGCCTTCCGCGGGACCGCGGAGTTCCGGCCGGCCGGGGCCGGGGAGCCGACGGAGGGCGAGGAGCTGCTGCACGTCGAGGAGGGCCGGCTGATCTGGGACGGCACGGAGTACCCCGCGAGCCGCACCCTGCGCCTGCGCCCCCGCCCCGACGGCACCGCCGAGATCCGCTTCGCCGACGGCCGGCCCTTCCACGACCTCGACCTCAGGGGTGGACGGTGGACCGCCGTCCACCCCTGCTCCGCGGACCGCTACGCGGGGACCTTCACCACCGTCGCGGCGGACGAGTGGCTCTTGTCGTGGCGGGTCACCGGGCCGGCCAAGGACCAGCTGCTGCGCTCGGTCTACCGGCGGGCGTGAGGCACCCGCGGGCGTCAGGCATGCGCGGGCGTCAGGCGCTCGCCGGACCCGGTCCCCGGGCTCAGGCCGCCGGCTTCACCGCACGCAGCGCGTACAGCAGCGGGATGATCGGCTCCGAGGGCGGCAGCCGCCACCAGCCGTTCTCGGCCGGCACCATCGAGTCGAACCGCTTCCAGGGCAGCAGCTCGGTCTCCCGCACCAGTTGGACGGTCAGTCCCGCGCCCACCACGGCGGAGACGACCTCGCCGAGACCGTGCCGCCATTCGTAGCTGGTCGTCGCCCCCTGCACCGGCGGGCCGTCGGTGTAGGTGCTGGGCGAATCGCTCCGGATGGCGCCGCGGCCCGCCAAGTAGTCGTAATGGAGCGTGAGTTGCTGCCGCCGCGGATCCGGGCTGGGCGCCGGACCGAGGGCGTCCAGCAGCGGGTGGAACTCGACCAGGTACAGCGTCCCGCCGGGCCGGAGCAGTGCGCTGACGATCTCCGCCCAGGCCGTCAGATCCGGCAGGTAGCACAGCGCCCCCTTGCCGGTGTAGACCACGTCGAAGCGGCGGCCGCCCAGCGCCTCCACGGCCCGGTGCACATCGGCCTGGACGAACTCCACCCGCCGGCCCGCCGCGTCGGCGAGCCGCCGGGCCGCCTCGACCGCCGCGGCGGAGAAGTCGAGCCCCACGGTGTGCGCGGCGCCCCGCTCGGC
Source organism: Streptomyces sp. NPDC026575 (assembly GCF_055567415.1). Classification (NCBI taxonomy): domain Bacteria; kingdom Bacillati; phylum Actinomycetota; class Actinomycetes; order Kitasatosporales; family Streptomycetaceae; genus Streptomyces; species Streptomyces sp. NPDC026575. The sequence continues at coordinate 78,879 of NZ_JBVHQM010000015.1, read as the reverse complement.
GAACGCGGCGGTCTCGGTGCCCAGATGGCACTGCAGATGCAGCACCTCCCGCCCGGCCAGATCGCCGAGGTCCGGCCACTCGAACGGTGCGAACCAGTCCTCGGCGGTCCGGGAGCCGTCCAGCCCGTAGAACGCGCTCGCCACATGGACCGGTGTGCGGGCGTCCCAGTTCGCCTGATTGGCCCGGATCATCTCCGCGACGCCGGGGGACGCCTCCGGTAAGGCCGCCGGCTCACTCATCTCTTCTGTCATCCCTCCCTTGTACCGGCCGGGGGGCCGGGCGGCCAGAAGGGACGGCCGGTGCCGCGCCGCGCCGGCGGGTGAGGGCCGCCACCCGCCCCCGCGAGAGCGTCGCCAGCCGCGGCGCGTGCCCGGCCAGGGCGTCGTCCTCGGTGGCCACGACGCAGGCGAGCCGCCGCTCGCTCCACAGCCGGGCGAACACCGCGACGACGTCGGCCCTGGCGCCGGCCGGCAGCCCGGCCGTCGGCTGATCCGCCAGCAGCACCGACGGCCGCTTCACCAGCGCCCGCGCCAGCGCGACCAGCCGCTGCGAACCGGCGTCCAACTCATGGGTCAGCCATGTCCGTTGCGCGTCGGGCACCCCGACCTCCGCCAGCGCCCGATCGGCCAGCTCCCGGCGGTCGGCGGGGCGCAGCCCCAGCGGCACCAGGGCCCCGGCCACGCTCTGCCGGACGGTGAGCCCCGGCGGCAGGTCGCCTCCCGTGCCGAGGACGATGCCGATCGACTCGGCCCGGATCCGGGTCAGCCGGCACTCGGTGACCGTGGCCAGATCCGTACCGTTGAGCACGACGCTGCCGCGGGTGGGCCGCTCCAGCCCGGCCAGGATCCGCAGCAGCGTCGACTTGCCCGCGCCGACCGGCCCCCGTACGACGAGGCCGTCACCGTCCTCGACGAAGAGCCCCACACCGTCCAGCGCCCGCACCACCCCGCCGTCCGGGGCGCTGCGATAGCACTTGGTCACGCCGTCCAGGTGGTACACGGTGGCCTCTCCTCAAGGCCCCGGCCGGGTGCGCGGCAAGCCTTCGGCGACCGTACGAATCGGGTGTGACCGGTCGATAAGCGCCGGGTGAGAGGGCGATGAGAATCGGCGGGGCACCACCGGCCGGTGCCGGCGACCCGTCGCCGGGTGCTCCGCCGGGAACGGGCGATTATCCCGTAGCTCTTCTGCAACAACCGCCCCGGCGTGGGTATGTTGGACGCTGCGCCGCGTGGTCGTTCCGACACGGAACGCTGCGGCGGTGCCATGACCGGGGGCTGTCGGAGCGAGGGGAAAGCGTGGAATGAGCCAGGAGACACCACCGCAGTCGGCCGCCGTCGACGTCACCATCCCGAGCGTCGCGCGGATGTACGACTACTACCTGGGCGGCAAGGACAACTACGCCGTCGACCGCGAGGCGTGCGACGAGCTGAGCAAGGTGGTGCCGAGCACGCAGGTGCTGGCGATCAACAACCGGCGCTTTCTGCAACGGGCGGTCCGCTGGCTGGCGAGCGAACACGGTATCCGGCAGTTCATCGACCACGGATCGGGCCTGCCGACGCAGGACAACGTCCACCAGGTCGCGCAGCGGATCGATCCGCAGTCGCGGGTGGTGTACGTCGACAACGACCCGATCGTGCTGGCGCACGGCCGGGCGCTGCTGGAGGAGAACGCCCACACCGCCGTCATCCAGGCCGATATGCGCGATACGGACGGCATCTTCGGCAGCCCCGAGGTCGAGCGGTTGATCGACTTCGACCAGCCGGTCGCCGCGCTGTTCGTCTCCGTGCTGCACTGCATCCCGGACTCCGACGACCCGGCCGGTCTGATCAAGCGGGTCGCCGACCGGCTGGCGCCCGGCAGCTTCCTGGTGGTGTGTCAGCTGGTGAGCGAGGACGCCGCGACGCGCGACTTCGTCACCGAGTTCATGCGGGTCAGCACCCATGGGCAGTGGGGCCGGGTGCGCCAGGCGCATGAGCTGGCCGGGTTCCTGGAGGGCCTGGAGGTGCTGGAGCCCGGCCTGGTGGAGGTCTCCACCTGGAAGCCGGACGCGGACATCGGCCCCAAGCAGCTCACCCAGGAGTGGATCGAGTACGGGGGCATCGCCCGCAAGCCGTAGGTACGCGGCGGCAGTCGACGGCGGTGACGGGAGCGGCCTGGCCTTGGGGCGGCCGCCCTCGTCGCCGTACGGAACGGACCGGACCGGCCGTCGCGGCCGGTCAGCTCTCCTTGAGCAGCCGCTCCAGCATCGCCAGCGACTCGCGCGGTGACTCCGACTGGGCGCTGAGCCGGTCCATCACCGCGAGGTAGTGGTCGACGTCATCGCGCTTGTCCAGATAGAGCGCGCTGGTCAGCTGCTCCAGATAGACGATGTCCGGCAGATCCGGCTCCAGGAACCGCAGGATCGTGATCGGACCACCGGCCGCGGCCAGTCCGCCGAGGCTGAACGGCGCGATCTGCAGAGTGACATTGGGCAGCTCGGACAGCTTCAGCAGATGTCTCAGCTGTCCGGCCATCACCTCCGGCCCGCCCAACGGGCGACGCAGCGCCGCCTCGTCGAGCACCGCCCACACCCGCGGTGCGTCGGGGACCGTCAGCAGCTCCTGGCGGTGGACGCGCAGCTGCACCCGCCGCTCGATCTCCTCGGGCGTGGAGCGCGGGTGGCCCAGCTGCGCCACCGCACGGGCGTAGTCCGCCGTCTGCAACAGGCCCGGGACGAACTGGACCTCGTATGTGCGGATCACCGAAGCGGCCTCTTCGAGGCCGAGATGCGTCTCGAACCAGCCGGGCAGTACATCGCCGTACTGATGCCACCAGCCGGGGCTGCTGGTCCGGCCGGCCAGCTTGAGGAAGTCGGAGCGGACCGCCTCGTCCGTGACGTCATAGAGCGTCAGCAGATCGGCGACGTCCCGCTCCTTGCAGCTCACCCGTCCCAGTTCCAGGCGGCTGATCTTCGCGTGGGAACCGCGGATCGCCTCCCCGGCGGCCTCGCGGGTGATGCCGGCCGCCTCACGGAGCCGGCGCAGCTGGGTGCCCAGCACGATGCGCAGAACGGTCGGCCCGCCCCGCGGGTGTTCGAGGTACCGGCGCAGGGACGTATCACTGCTCGACTGCGCGGCGCACATGCTGACTCCCCTGAGTGGTCGGGCGAACGCCCAGTGTCCCATCGCCGCGAAACTTCGTACAGCTGCGGCTACTATCCGAACGTCATATGCGCCAATCTCAGCGGCATATGCCTCAGTCGCGCGCCACGAGATCGTCGAAGTCGCCGTCCTTGGCGCCCTGGACGAAGGCCGCGATCTCGTCGCGGGTGTAGATCAGCGCCGGTCCCGAGGCGAACCGGGAGTTGCGCACCGCCACCCCGCCGTCCGAAAGGACGGCCAGTTCAACGCAGTTGCCGCTGGGGTTGCTGCGGCGGCTCTTGCGCCAGACGGCGCCCTCGATGCCGGTCGCCCGCATGCCGTTGGTCACCGACTCCATAACAGCTGCTCCCTTGCTGGAGGAGAGTCCTCCGACCGATCCCGGGCCCGCGAACACGTTGGCGTGAACGAGCCCCTGTGCCGCCGTCCTTACCGATGTACTTGCAGATGCACTTGCATCAAGGGACGGTTGACGAGGATATTAGCCGTCCCGGGCAGTTCGGCCCAGACCCGAAATCCTCGCGGAGATGTTGATGACCGCACATCCGGCAGAGACCGTGCACGACGCCCTTCGGGAGGAACCGTGTGAGGACTCCTGGTGGATGCCCGGCCCCGACGACTTCGCGGCCTGCGCGCTCAGCAGCTCCGCGCACACCGTCGCGGAGGCCCGCAGTTTCACCCGGGTGACGCTCGGCAACTGGCAGCTGTGTTCCGGCGTCACCGAGGACGCGGCGCTGGTCGTGTCCGAACTCGTCAGCAACGCGCTGCGCCACGGCGTCCGGGCCGAGGAGGCCGGCGCCCCCGCCTCCCCGGCCGCTCCCGACGGCCGTGATGCCCTCGCCCGCTGCCGCCCCGCGTGGCTGGCGCTGACCCGGCAGGACGGTTCCGTGCTGTGCGCGGTCTCCGATGCCGGCACCGGCACGCCCGTCGTCCGCCCCCCGGACCCGATGGCCGAGTCCGGGCGCGGGCTGCACCTCGTCGACCGGCTCAGCGAGGCGTGGGGATGGACCCCGCCGGACCCCTCGGGCAAGACGGTGTGGGCGACGGTGTCGCTGCGCGGCTGAGGCCGTATGTGACGATTCCCGGGTCGCCGACACCCGAACGGGAGGCCCGAGGAGCCGATGGATCTGCTGTCCCTGCGCTACTTCCGGGTGGTCGCGCGCCGTGAGCACATCAGCCGGGCCGCCGAGGAACTACGGGTCGCCCAGCCCTCGGTGAGCCGTACGATCGCCCGTCTGGAGGCCGAGCTGGGGGTGCCGCTCTTCGACCGGCAGGGGCGGGCCATCCGCCTCAACCGCTACGGCGCCGCGTTCCTGACCCGGGTCGAGCGGGCGCTGGACGAACTCGACGACGCACGGCGGGAGCTCGCCGACGCCGCCGGGCTCGACGACGGCAGCGTCTCCGTCGCCGCCGAGACCCTGCTGCCGCTCACCGGGCTGCTCACCGGATTCCGCGCCGCCTACCCCGGGGTGTCCGTCCGCTGCTTCCAGTCCACACCAGAAGTGATGCGGCATCAACTCCGCTCGCGCGAAGTCGACTTCTGCGTCGCCTCGCAGCCGCTGACCGGGCCGGGGCTCGGCTCGGTGCGGTTGCTGCACGAAGAGGTGCTGCTCGCCGTGCCGGTCGACCATCCGCTGGCCGGGCGGGAGCGGATCGCGGTGGCCGACCTCGCCCGGGAGCCCTTCATCACCACCGGGCCGGGGCACTGGCAACGCGCCCTGCTGGAGCGGCTGTTCGCGGCGATCGGGCGGCGCCCGGTCATCTCCTGCGAGGGCGAGGAGCCCGGCGCCACCCACCACCTGGTCGCGGCCGGCCTCGGCGTCGGCCTGATGCCCTCGCTCGCCGTACCCGACCTGGCCCGGGTCCCGCTCGCCTGGCTGCGGCTGGACGCCCCCGACTGCGTACGGACCCTGAACCTGGTCCGCCGCGAGGACAGCTATCTCTCCACGGCCGCCGAGCGGTTCCGCGACATGGCGGTCGCCCACTTCGCGGCACGGTCGGCGCTGCGTCCGGACGCGGACGGGTAGGCCGGCCGGTCCGGCACGTCGCTCAGGGCCGGTCCGGCGCGTCGGGCTCGGATGACCGGCCCCGTTCGTCCGCGGGCCCGCCGCTGAACGGGCCCGCGCCGTAGGGATGCAGTGTGATCGCGATCTCGTGGGCCGACGGGCAGTCCTCCGCCATCTGGCCCATGTCCCGTGCGGACGCGGCCAGTTGGGCCCGTACGCCGTGCTGGCAGACCTTGGCCAGCCGGTCGGCCTCCACGGCCGACAGCCGCACGCCGGGACGCAACTGGACGTGGATGACCGGCCGGGACTCCAGCGCACCGTCCGCGGCCGGCGCGAGACGGAAGCCCTCGATCAGCTCGGCCAGCGGATTGTCGTCGTACAGCCCGTGTGTGACGTCCTGCGGATTGATGGTGGCCCCCATGGAAGATGCGGAAATCGTCCCGCCCCTGCAGTCATCGACATACTCGGGGGCGGGCGCGGGGGCGTCATGAGTGCGGCTACTCAGGTGCGCGGATGAGTAGCACGCAATCGGTCACGGCAGCGCGGCGGAGCCCCTCCTGGCGGGGAGCGGGCTCCGCCGGTCGTCAGCCCTGTGCGCCGTCGGCCAGCCCGAATGCCGCCAGCAGCCGCTGTGCCGCCAGCGTCGCGGTGATCTCGCCCTCGCGAACCGCACGCTCGACGTCCGGGCCCAGCCGGCGGACCTCCGGGTGCTCCTGGAGGCGGTCGATGAGCTGCTCGCGGACCATCGACCAGGTCCAGTCGACCTGCTGGGTGCGGCGCCGCTCGGCCAGCGCCCCGGTCGATTCGAGGAGGGTGCGGTGCTGCTCGACGCGTTCCCAGACCCCCTTCAGACCGGTGCCCTCGCGGGCGCTGCAGGTCAGCACGGGCGGCGTCCAGACCGCGTCCGCGGGCTGCAACAGCCGTAGCGCACCGGCCAGTTCGCGGGCCGCGGAGCGGGCGTCCCGCTCGTGCGGACCGTCGGCCTTGTTGACCGAGACCAGGTCCGCGAGCTCCAGTACGCCCTTCTTGATGCCCTGGAGCTGGTCGCCGGTGCGCGCCAGGGTCAGCAGCAGGAAGGTGTCGACCATGTTGGCGACCGTGGTCTCGGACTGGCCGACACCGACGGTCTCCACCAGGACGACGTCATAGCCCGCGGCCTCCATCACGACGATGGACTCGCGGGTCGCCCGCGCCACGCCGCCCAGCGTCCCGGACGTGGGGGAGGGGCGCACGAACGCCGCGGGATCGGTCGCCAGCCGCTCCATCCGGGTCTTGTCGCCCAGGATGGAGCCGCCGGTCCGGCTGGAGGACGGGTCGACGGCGAGCACCGCCACCCGGTGCCCCATCCCCGTCAGCAGCGTGCCGAGCGCGTCGATGAACGTCGACTTGCCGACGCCCGGCACCCCGCTGATGCCCACCCTGCGCGCCGCACCGGAGTACGGCAGCAGCTCGACCAGCAGCCGCTGGGCCGCCGCCCGGTGGTCGGGCCGGGTGGACTCGACCAGGGTGACGGCGCGGGCGATCCAGGCCCGGGAGCCCGCGCGGACCCCCTCGGCATACCGTTCGACATCGATCGTCGCAGGCATGACCCCCCGCTCTACAGCTCGTGGCCGAGGACCGACGCCAGGTCCCGCACCAGGTCGTGGGCCGCGTCGGGGATGACCGTGCCGGGCAGGAAGACCGCGGCGGCGCCCATGTCGCGCAGCGGCTGGACATCCTGCGGCGGGATCACCCCGCCCACCACGATCGTGATGTCGTCGCGCTCCTCCGCGGCCAGCGCCTCGCGCAGCGCGGGCACCAGGGTGAGGTGGCCGGCGGCCAGCGACGACACCCCGACGATGTGCACATCGGCCTCGACCGCCTGGCGGGCCACCTCCGCCGGCGTCTGGAACAGCGGGCCGACGTCCACGTCGAAGCCCAGGTCGGCGAAGGCCGTGGCGATCACCTTCTGGCCGCGGTCATGGCCGTCCTGGCCCATCTTGGCCACCAGGATGCGCGGCCGGCGCCCCTCGGCGCGCTCGAACTCGGCCACCAGCGCCCGGGTGCGCTCGACACCGGAGGAGGGCCCCGCTTCGTCTCGGTACACACCGGAGATCGTACGGATCTGGCCGGAGTGCCGCCCGTAGACCTCCTCCAGTGCGTCGGAGATCTCGCCCACGGTCGCCATCGCGCGGGCCGCGTCCACGGCCAGCGCCAGCAGATTGCCCTCAAGTCCCTTGCCGGGACCGGACTTCGCCGCCCGCGTCAGCGCCCGCAGCGCGTCCTGGCAGGCGGCCTCGTCGCGCTCGGCGCGCAGCCGCCTGAGCTTCTCGATCTGCTGGGCGCGCACCGAGGTGTTGTCGACCTTGAGGACCTCGATCTCCTCGTCGGATTCCACCCTGTACTTGTTGACGCCGATCAGCGCCTGCCGCCCCGAGTCGATCCGCGCCTGCGTACGGGCCGCGGCCTCCTCCACGCGCAGCTTGGGGATGCCCGCGTCGATCGCCTTGGCCATCCCGCCGGCCGCCTCGACCTCCTCGATGTGCTGCCAGGCCCGGCGCGCCAGATCGTGGGTGAGCTTCTCGACGTACGCGCTGCCGCCCCAGGGGTCGATGACCCGGCAGGTGCCCGACTCCTGCTGGAGGAACAGCTGGGTGTTGCGGGCGATGCGGGCGGAGAAGTCGGTGGGCAGGGCCAGCGCCTCGTCCAGCGCGTTGGTGTGCAGCGACTGGGTGTGGCCCTGGGTGGCGGCCATCGCCTCCACACATGTGCGGGTGACGTTGTTGAAGACGTCCTGTGCGGTCAGCGACCAGCCGGAGGTCTGCGAATGGGTGCGCAGCGACAGCGACTTGGGGTTCTTCGGTTCGAAGCGCTGCACCAGGCGCGCCCACAGCAGCCGGGCCGCGCGCAGCTTGGCGATCTCCATGAAGAAGTTCATGCCGATCGCCCAGAAGAAGGAGAGGCGAGGGGCGAAGGAGTCCACGTCCATACCGGCCGCCATGCCCGCGCGCAGATACTCCACCCCGTCGGCGAGGGTGTACGCCAGCTCCAGGTCGGCCGTCGCGCCGGCCTCCTGGATGTGGTAGCCGGAGATCGAGATGGAGTTGTAGCGCGGCATCTTCTGCGAGGTGTACGCGAAGATATCGGAGATGATCCGCATCGAGGGCTGCGGCGGATAGATATACGTGTTGCGGACCATGAACTCCTTGAGGATGTCGTTCTGAATGGTCCCGGCGAGCTTCTCGGGCGGTACGCCCTGCTCCTCCGCGGCGACGATGTAGAGGGCGAGCACCGGCAGCACCGCGCCGTTCATCGTCATCGACACGGTCATCTTGTCCAGCGGGATGCCCTCGAAGAGCTGCCGCATGTCGTAGATCGAGTCGATGGCCACGCCCGCCATGCCGACATCGCCGGTGACGCGCGGGTGGTCGCTGTCGTAGCCGCGGTGGGTGGGCAGGTCGAAGGCGACCGACAGGCCCTTCTGGCCGGCCGCGAGGTTGCGCCGGTAGAAGGCGTTGGACTCCTCGGCGGTGGAGAAGCCGGCGTACTGCCTGATGGTCCAGGGCTGGTTGACGTACATCGTCGGATACGGGCCGCGCAGATACGGCGTGATGCCCGGGTACGTCCCCAGGAAGTCCAGGCCCGCCAGGTCCGCCTCGGTGTACAGCGGCTTGACGTCGATGCCCTCCGGCGTCTCCCAGGTCAGGGCCTCGACGTCCTTGCCGGTGGCCCGCGCCACGGCCTCGGCCCATCGCCCGGCGTCGGCCGAGGTGGCTGCTCCGGCCGGTTCCCCCAGCTCGATCCCGCTGAAGTCGGGGATGTTCCCCATCACGCCACCTCCATGACGTCCAGGGCCGAGGACAGCACCTCGACCGCGTCGCAGCCCGCGAAGACGAAGCCGTCCACCCCGGCCGCCACGAATTCCTCCCGGTGTTCGCCGGGCTTGCCGGCCAGGTGCACCCGCCGCGCACCCGCGGCCTTCAGGGCGGCCGCCACCTCCGCCGCCTGCTCGCCGTACACCGCGTCGGCGGAGCACAGGCAGGCGATGCCCGCGCCGCTGCGGGCGAACGCCTCGGCCACCGACTGCGCGTCCACGGTCTCCTGAACGGTCTCGATGCCGCCCGCCTGGAAGAGGTTGGCGGCGAAGGTCGCCCGCGCGGTGTGTGCCGCCACCGGGCCGAGCGCGGCCAGGAACGCCTTCGGGCGGTCCCCGGTCGCCTCCAGGTGCGCGTCGGAGCGCGACCGCAGCCGCTCGTACGCGTCGTCCCTGCGCACCCGCGGCAGCCCTGCCGCGGACTCCGCCCGGGGCGACCCCTCGCCGACCGGTGCGGGTGCCGGCTCGCGCCGTACGGGTGCCTCGGCGAGGTGCGGGAACTCGCTGACGCCGGTGATCGGTTCGCGGCGGTGCGCCAGGTCCTCGGTGCGGCGCCGCCAGGTGTGCGCGAGGCGTTCGCCCAGCATTCCGGAGCGCAGCGCCGCGGCCTGGCCGCCGGCGCCCTCGATCTCCTGGAAGAACGCCCAGGCCCTGCGGGCCAGTTCGTCGGTGAGCTGCTCCACGTACCAGGAGCCGCCCGCCGGGTCGATCACCTTCGACAGATGCGACTCCTCCAGCAGCACCGACTGGGTGTTGCGGGCGATCCGGCGGGCGAAGGCGTCGGACAGCCCCAGCGCCGCGTCGAACGGCAGCACCGTCACCGCGTCCGCGCCGCCCACACCGGCGGACAGCCCGGCGACGGTGGTGCGCAGCATGTTCACCCAGGGGTCCCGACGGGTCATCATCACCGTGGAGGTGACCGCGTGCTGGACCTGCGCGGACGCCTCGGGCGAGGCCCCGCACACCTCCGCGACCCGCGCCCACAGCCGGCGCGCGGCGCGCAGCTTGGCGATGGTCAGGAACTGGTCCGCGGTCGCGGCGAAGCGGAACTCCAGCTGCCGGCAGGCCGCGTCGACGCCGAGCCCGGCGTCCGTCAGCTGCCGCAGGTAGGCGACGCCGGTGGCCAGCGCCGCGCCCAGTTCCTCGGCGGCCGAGCCGCCCGCCTCGTGGTACGGCAGCGCGTCGACGGCCAGCGCGCGCAGCGCGGGCGCCTCGGTGGTGCAGCGCCGCGCCAGCCGGGCCGCCGCCTCCAGCTGGACCCGGAGCTTGCTGTCGTCGCCCGTACGGGCCAGCAGGCCCAGCGGGTCGGCGCCCAGGCAGCCGGCGGCCTCCCGCAGCGGCGCACCGGACGCGGTGTACAGCCGCAGCAACTCCTCGGCGGCCGGGGTGAAGTCGGCGCCCGCGTCCAGCACCACCGCGGCCAGGTCCAGATAGACGCCCTTGAGCGCCTCTTCGAGACCGGCTACCGGTACCCCGCCGTCCCCGACGGTCAGCCAGACCGAGGTGGCGCCGTTCTCCAGGTCGGCGAGCACCGCCTCGTTGGCGCGCCGCGGATCGGTCTGGACATGGCGCTGGCGTACGTCCCAGCCGGCCATGGCCGTGCCCTCGGGGCGGCCGCCCCGCACGAAGGGCGCGAACCCGGGGAGGCCCGGGGCGGTCGCGCCGTCCTCGGCGGTGTACAGCGGGCGGATGCGGATCCCGTCCTGGAGATCCGTGGCGAGCGCGTCCTCGGCGGCGGCGCCGGTTGCCTCTGTGACGCCCGATTTGCGCAGCACGCCTTCGACGAGGCGCTGCCACTGCGCTCGGTCGGCATCCGGGAATGCGGCAGCCAGGGGGAGTTCGGGGGACTCGGCGGTCATGGCAGCAGGCTAGGCGAACGACCGTTAGCTGGAGCAGGGGCTCCAGCTGTGACGTTGCACTCGTTGACCTCTCATTGATGTTCATATCTATGCGTCGGTGACCGGTTCGCTACGGTGGGCGCGGCACCCGATCAAGGAGCGCGATGTCCAAGGCGCCGATCCTCCGCACCACGGCCGTCGCCGCCCTGCTCCTGGCGGTCGCCGCGCTCCTGTGGGCCCTGCCGAGGGCGGCCGCCCCGGACCGTGCCGGGGGCTGCGCCGGGCGCCGGATCGCCTCCTGGTCGGTTGATTCCCGGCATACCGGAGAATTCGCCCGCTACGGCAATGACAACACCCGGGTGGACGACTGGACCGGCGGCGACGGCACCCACTCGGTGCGCCTCCCCGACGGCCGTACGCTCTGGCTCTTCTCCGACACCTTCCTCGACCGGATCCAGCCACCGCCCAACCCCCAAGGCCAGAACCGCCGTTGGCGCACCGCAGACGCCGGCGGCACCCCCTTCCTGCGGCACAACTCCGCCGTGCTGATGTCCCGTTCGGGCCGGCTGGAGCGCACCCTGACCGGCGGCACCCCGGCCGCCCCCGGGCCGCTCTTCCCGGACCTGCCCGACGGCGGCTGGCGCTGGCCGGTCCACGCGAGCGTGGAGCCCCGTACGCCAGGGGCGCGCGAGAAGGTCGTCCGCGTACTGCTGTGGAACCGCGCCCCCGGCGCCGGGCCCTGGCTCTTCGGGGTGCCGCGCGGCACCGAGGTCGCCACCCTCTCGCTGCCCGGCCTGCGCCTGGAGGGCATCGAGGAGACCGTCGGCCCCGGCGCCGTCGCGGACCCCGGGCGGCGGGTCCTCTACGGCGCCGCGGCGGTGCGGGACGGCGGCTGGACCTATGTCTTCGGCGGCGACGACCCGCCGTCCGTGCCAGGCTCCAGCGCCTTCGTCGCCCGGGTCCCGGCCGGGCGGCTCGCGGACCGGGGCGGCTGGCGGTTCTGGGACGGTGCGCGCTGGCAGCGGCGGGCCGAGCGGGCCCGGCCGGTGCTGCGCGAGGGCGGTCGGCGCGGCGTCGGCAGCGCCTTCACCGTCCTGCGCGACGGCCCCGCCACCTGGGTGCTGTTCACCATGGACACCGGGCGCGGCGGCGCGGCCGGACTGCGGACGATCACCGGCTACTGGGCCTGCTCGCCGCAGGGACCCTGGCACGGCCCGGTCGGCCGCCTCACCCCGCCCCGGCCGCCCGCGCCCGACCCGCAGTACGTCGCCGCCTACAACCCCCAGGCTCACCCGGAACTCTCCGCGCACGGCGAGCTGCTGCTCGGCTACGACATCAACTGGCTGGGGCCGCCCGGGGTGCCGGCCGACACCCGGGTCAACGGCGATGTGGAGCTGTACCGGCCGCGGTTCGTGCGCGTACGGATGGCGGACACCGGACGATGAGCCCGGCGCGCTGCCTTCAACTCCCGTGCCGCGCCCGCCACTTGGCGGCCTGCTCGTCGATGTCGAACGGGACGAGACGCAGCGGCGGGCCTTCGGGCGGGGTCCGCAGCGCCGCCTGGATCCGCTCGTTGACCGCCGCCAGGATGCGCCGCAGCGCGGCCTCTGTGGGGGCGTTCGCCGCGGCCTGAAGGGCGTCCTCGGCCTCCTTGCGCAGAGCCAGGCTCGGCGGCAGGTAGGACAGGTGCTCCCGGCCCATCTTCTCCTTGATCCACCACATCTCGTCATACGGCTGGTCGAGATGGCGCAGGGGCTTGCCGGCCCCGGGGAGGTCGGCGAAGTCGCCGCGCTCCGTCGCCTCGCGGATCTGCTTGTCGACCCAGGTCTCGAAGGTGACTCCGGGTGGCTTGCGCTCGGTCATCGCCTCTCCCCAGGATGCGGCCTGCACGTCAGCGCTGTCAGCCTACGCCGCTGCCGCCCGCGCCGCCGGTGCCGCTGTTCGCCGAGCTGCCCGGAGTGGGCTGGACCACCGGGAAGGCGTTGTTTCCGCCGCACACCATGGGGCCGACCCGGACCGCATCGCCCACCACGGTCACCGTGACCTGCCCCGGCGGCTTGTCCCCGGGGACCCGGGCATTGGCCGCGGTGCACACCAGCTGGTTCAGGGAGGCGGAGTCCAGCAGCTTGGCGTTCACCGGCAGGGTGATCACGACCTTGCCCTCGCCGCTGGAGGCGGTGAGCCGGCTGGGGAACTTCGGCAGCACACTGGACAGGCCCCGCATCCGCTCGGCGTGGTTCGGCCCCTCCATCAGCAGCTCGATGGCCTGCTCCGGATCGACCGGGGCCTTCGCCGGGCGGGTCGCCGAGCGCAGCCCGGACGGCCCGTAGAAGAACAGCTGGACATCGGCCACCTGCTGGCCCGGCGACTTCACGCCGCCGGCGGGCTCACCGGCGTCGATCACATCGGTCGGTGCGATACCGCAGCCGGCCAGCGCGACGGCGAGCGCGCCGGTGACCGCGCCGCCCAGCACCCGGCGCCGGGCCCGGACCGTACGCGGGGCGTTCGGGGTCTGCGTCGCGCTCATGCCTCGTTCTCTCTTCCGCCGCCGGCCGTCCCGGCGCCCGTCTCACCCGGCTCGTCGTGGCGCAGCGGCAGATCCACCGTGAACACCGCGCCGCCGTCGGGGGAGTTGGCGGCGCGCAGGGTGCCGCCGTGCAGTCGTACGTTCTCCATCGCGATGGCCAGGCCCAGGCCGCTGCCCTCGGAGCGGGCACGGGCGGAGTCCGCCTTGTAGAAGCGCTCGAAGACATGGGGCAGGACCTCGGGGTCGATGCCGGGGCCGCTGTCGGAGATCTCGATCAGCAGCCGGCCGGCGCCCGGCTCCGGCGCCTTGAGCGCCACCCGGACCGGCTCGCCGCCGTGGTGCAGCGCGTTGCCCACGAGGTTCGCGACGACCACATCGAGCCGCCGCGGGTCGAGCCGGGCCCGTACGTCCGCCGGCAGGTCCGCCGCCACCCGCTTCTGCCAGGCCCTGGCCTGCAGCGTCTTCTGGATGGTCTCGGCGACATCGACCTCGTCCAGATGGAGCGCGGCGGCCCCCGCGTCGAACCGCGAGACCTCCATCAGGTCCTCCACCATCCGCGCCAGCTTGCCGGTCTCCTGGCTGATCAGCCGGACCGCGGAGGCGGTGTCGGGGTCGAGGGAGTCGGCGTCCTCGTCGAGCACGTCGGTGACCGCGGTCATCGCCGCCAGCGGCGTCCGCAGCTCGTGCGAGACGTCGGCGGCGAACCGCCGGGAGTTGGACTCCAGACGGCGCAGCTCGGCCATGCTCTCCTCCAGCCGGGCCGCCATGTCGTTGAAGGTCAGGGAAAGATCGGCGAGCTCGTCGGCGCCCTTGACCTCCAGGCGGGTGTCCAGCTTGCCCTCGGCGATCCGCCCGGCGGCCTGCCGCAGGCCCCGCACCGGCCGCAGCACCCCGCGCGCGGCGAGCAGCGCCGGGATCACGGCGAGGATGAGCACCGGCAGCGCGCCCCGCTGCGCGGCGGTCACCAGCGCCTCGACGTTGGACTCCTCGGCGCTGAGCGGGAGCTGGGCGTAGACGGACAGCGCCGAGGCCGCGCCGTCGGACTGCCGGACCGGCATCCCGATCAGCAGCCACGGGTCGCCGCCGCGGTCGATGCGCTGGAAGGCCGGAACATGGCGCTTCTCCACGCTCGCCTTGAGGTCGGACGGGATCAGCACACTGCGCCGCAGACCGCCCTCGTCGCTGTCCGGGACCCCGCGGTAGTGCACGGAGATATCCCATTCGCGGGACTTTCCGGAGCGCTCCAGCTGCACCCGGAAGTTGTCCAGGTCGGCCTGGGCCGGCGGCACCGTGAGCTCCGGTGCCAGCGAGTTGACCTGTGCCCGCAGATCGTTGACGGCGATGTCCTGGGAGCGCTGGAGGATCGCGTTGCGGGCCTCGCGGTAGGTCAGCAGCGCGGTGGTCAGCGCGCTGACCGTGGCCACCACCAGGAACCCCACGACGAGCCTGGCCCGCAGACCGCGCAGCAGCGTACGGGACGGCACCAGCCGGTTCACAGCGGCCCGAAGCGGTAGCCGAAGCCGCGCACCGTCTGGACGTAGCGGGGGCTGCGCGGGGTGTCCTCTATTTTCGTCCGCAGCCGCATCACGCAGGCGTCGACCAGTCGCGCGTCGCCGTGGTAGCTGTGCTCCCACACATGCTCCAGCAGCTGCTGGCGGCTGAAGACCTGCCCGGGCGTGGCGGACAGGAACAGCAGCAGCTTCATCTCCGACGGGGCCAGCGCCAGGTCCTGGCCGCCCTTGGTGACGACCAGCCCGGCCCGGTCGATGGCCAGTTCGCCGTAGGTCTCCACGGGGGCGGGGCCCGGCTCCGCGGCGGCCGGCGCACCGTCCGCGGGCAGCGCGGTGCGGCGCAGCACGGCGCGGATGCGCGCTTCGAGGACCTCACCGCGGGCCGGTTTGACGATGTAGTCGTCGGCCCCGGCCTCCAGCCCGAGGACCACGTCCAGATCGTCGCCACGCGCCGTGAGCATGATGATCGGCAGCTGCCGCTCGGCCCGGATCAGCCGGCAGACCTGGAAGCCGTCCTTCCCCGGGAGCATCAGATCCAGCAGCACGATGTCGGGACGGAACGTCGGCAGGGTCGCCAGGCCCGCCTCGCCGCTGGCCGCGGCCGCCACTTCATGGCCGCGCCGCCGTAGCGCGAGGGTCACTCCGTCGCGTACGGCGGCGTCGTCCTCGATCAGAAGTACACGTGGCATGGGTCGAGTATCAATCAGTTTCATGATGGATCCGTAACAGGAGCAGCCTGCCCGGTCCCGGGCCCATCTGTCGTGGTGGAAGGCGGCGGGCACCGGCATCGCCCACCGCCGTTCGCTTTGGACACCAGCACGGCGTGAGGGGACGGGATCGGCATGGCACGGCGCTTCGGCATCGAAGGCGGGATCATCGGAGTGGCCGCGGCGGCAGTAGTGTCGCTGGCGGTGGCGGGGGCGCTGGCCTTCGCCCAACCGCAGGCATCCGAGGCCGAGGCGGACAGTCCGGGCTCCGCCCAGCAGCGGCCCGAGCGGGCGCCGAAGATCGCGCCCGTCGACCCGTCCATCGCCCATGCCTCGGACCGCCCGGGCCGCAGCCTGAACATCACCATCGACGACGGACCGGACCCGGTCTGGACCCCGAAGGTCCTGGAAGTGCTCAAGAAGCACGAGGTCAAGGCGGTCTTCTGCATGATCGGCCCGCAGGCCAAGGCCCACCCGGACCTGGTCAAGCAGGTGGTGGCCGCCGGGCACAAGCTCTGCGACCACACCATCAGCCACAACACCGGTATGGACCACCAGCCGCAGAACTACCAGTCCCGGCAGATCCTCGACGCGCAGAAGATGATCGAGGACGCGGCGGGCGGCGCGAGGGTGGAGTACTACCGCGCCCCCGGCGGCGCCTTCACGCCGTACAGCCGGCAGCTCGCCGCCGACCACGGCATGCGCCCGCTGGGCTGGAACGTCGACAGCAAGGACTTCGAGGGCGGCAGCGTCGCGACGATCGAGGGGACGGTCCGCGGGGAGCTGTCCAACGGGCCGACGGTCCTCTTCCACGACGGCGGCGGCAACCGCGCCCGGACCGTGGAGTCGCTGGAGCGGCTGCTGCCGTGGATGAAGCAGCAGGGCTACGGGTTCGGATTCCCGGAGCGGTAGGAGGCCGGGGAAGTCTCCCCGATACGGGAGCGGGACCACCGTGCGGGCCGTCGCACTCCGGGATACCCGGGGCGGCGGCCCGCGCGGCGTTGCGGCTCGTGCCGAGCGGGCCCGCGCGTCAGGCCGCGCCGAACAGCTCCGCCAGTCCCTGGTCCAGACCCAGGTGCGTCGCCTCGGCGCCGGCGGGCACGGCCGCGTAGGACCGGGCGAGGAACCGCAGCACCTCGGCGGTCCTCAACTGGACCATCGCGATGCCCTCGTCGGCGTGGAACTCCATCACCGTGCGGTCCGGGCCGCACGGCCGCACCCGTACGTCGCCCCGCCCGGCCGGTGCCCGCAGCCCCGCGTCCAGCAGCTCGCGGGCGAACGTCCAGTCCACCGCGGAGCCGTCCAGCGATATCTCCGGCGGGAAGGTCATCCGCACCGCCAGCGGATCGGCGGGGAGGTAGCGCAGCACGGCGGGGACCGGGTACGTGCCGGGGGTGGTGGCGATGAGGCGGACCTGGACGGCGTGGTCGATGACGGTGTTCATCGCGCTGCTCCCTCACGGCTTGTCGGTCATGGGCACGGGCTCGTCCACTAGGACGTCGTGCCCACTCCCGCCGTGCACGCGAGGGGTGTGTGAGGTGCGTCACGTTTGAGGGCTGTCGATCGACTGCCCTTACCCGCTACGGCAGTTGGCCTCAGGTCCGGTGCCGCTCCCCGGGCCGGACCAGGAACTCGTCCAGGATGCCCGGGGCCGCCGCCGCGGCGAACGCCGGGGCGGCGTCGGCCGCGAGGTCCCGGATGCGGTAGCCGTCCTCGCCCGCCGCGACCGCCGCGGTGAGCGTGACCAGGCCCGACCGGCGGGTGAACGGAGAGGTGGAGAACGTCCAGGCGGCGACCCCCTCGCGCTGCAGGGCGAAGGTGTCACGGCTGAAGGTCCCCGAGCGCCCGACCAGATACCGGCCCTCGACGGCGTGCCCCAGACTGCGGTACGCGTCCCCGGCCAGCCACAGTGTCAGCAGCGTGCCGAGCACCGCGTAGATCCACGCGCAGTGCAGCAGTACGGGCGTGAACGCCGCGCCCAGGCCCGCCAGGAGCGCGGTACCGGGCAGCACCACGCACAGCAGCCCGCGTACCCGGCGCCGGCGCAGGGCGGCGCGCGGATGCGGCGTCAGCGGTGCCGGGGCGGAGCCGCCGGGGAACGGCGCGCGCAGTGCGCCGCCCGCCACCCGCAGCGCCTGCGCGCGCGGCGCCGGCGGCAGCAGCCCGCTGCGCTTGCGGTTCTCCTCGCGGTTGCCCAGCCCGCCGGCCACCGCGCGCACCAGCGCGCCGCCGCCGGCCCGCAGCAGCAGGGGCTCGCGCAGCACCACACCGCGCAGCCGGGCCCGTTCGATGGTGACCGAGCGGGTGGTGAACAGCCCGCGGCGGAGCCGCAGGGTGCGCGCGTCGGCCCACTCCAGGCGGTAGCTCCACCAGTTCTCGACGTACAGGACGATCGCGCCGAGCGAGCCGAGGGCGAGGACGGCCAGCAGCGCCGCCGGGATCGTCAGCCAGAGCGCGCCGGCACCGAAGTCGACGAACGCCTGCCGGACGAAGCCGATCTTCCAGGGCTCGATGCCCATACCGTCCAGCGCCCGGTAGACGGATCCGGCCGCCACGAACACCCCGCCGACGACCCAGAAGGTGAGCGGTGCGTAGCGCAGCCAGCGCCAGCTGATGCGGGCCAGCACCGGATCCGTGGCGGCCCCCTCGGTGTCGGCGCGGGCGAGCAACTCCGTGCGCAGCCGGTCCGCTTCCCGGGTCGTCAGCGCCTCCAGCGACAGCTCGCCGCGACCGTCCGCCGAGCCCGCCGTGCCGGCCCGCAGCACGGTGACGCCCAGCAGCCGGTGCAGCGGCGTCGCCGTCAGATCGACGGTGCGGATGCGGTGCAGCGGCACACTGCGCAGCCGCCGGTTCAGCAGACCGGTCCGTACGTCGAGGGTGTCGGCGGTGACCCGGAAGTCCGTACGCGCCCAGCGGATCAGGCCGAGCGTGGTGACGACGGCGAAGGAGGCGGCTACGGCGGCGAGGGTGATCCATGCCTTGGTGCCGATCCGGCCGCCGGTGGCCAGTGCGGTCAGCGTCAGGGAGGCCAGCGGCGCGCCCATCCAGCCGCAGTGCACCAGCAGGGTGCGGGGATCCAGCCGCCGCCATTGGGGGGCGGCGGAGGGGGCGCCCGGCGCGAGGACGGCGTCGGGCCCGTCGGACGCGCCGGGCGCCTCGGGAGGCAGTGGTGCGCTCATGCGGCATCACCCGGTACGGCCTGCGCGGCCTCGCCGATCAGCCGGGACAGCTCCTCGGCGTCGGCGTCGGACAGGCCCGCGATCTTGATGTCGCCGGCGGTCGAGGCGGTGGTGACGGTCACCGTCGCCAGCCCGTACCGGCGCTGCAGCGGACCGCGCACCGTGTCCACCGTCTGTACGCGGGACAGCGGCGCGATCCGCCGCTTCTGCCAGAACCAGCCGCCCGCGGCGTAGACCGCGCGACCGCCCAGCTCCCAGGCGTGCACCGCATAGCGCCAGCGCGGCATCACCACGAGATAGCCGACGGCCGGCAGCACGAGCACCACCAGCAGCAGCGGCCCGAGCCAGGGCAGCGCGCCGGGGAAGAACAGCAGGGACAGCACCGCCAGGACGAGCGCGGTGAGCAGCATCGGGCCGCTGAGCGTCAGCAGGGCCTGCAGGGTCCACCAGTTGCGGGCCCGGGGATCGACGCGGTGGCGGGGCGGGCGCAGCAGCGGGGCGGCGTGCTCGGGCATCAGGGTGTCACCGGTTTCCAAGTCAAGCGTATTGAGTAGCGGTACGTTATAACGGTACAAGCGACTTGTAAAAACCGGCAGGGGTCGCGGCAGCCGGATCCATGCGGGAAGAACGGCGCGCCCCGCGAGAAGGGCGCGCGACATGAGAAGGAAGGGCTCGTCCGTGCCCAAGAAGGTGGACCACGAAGCCAGGCGGCGGGAGATCTCCGAGGCGCTCTGGCGGATCACCGGCAGCCGCGGACTGGACGCCGCGAGCCTGCGCGACGTCGCCGCTGAGGCGGGCATCTCACTCGGCCGGCTCCAGCACTACTTCCGCACCAGGGACGAGATGCTGATCTTCGCCCTCCGGCACATCAACCAGCTCGCCGCCGACCGCATCCGCGCCAGGATCGAGGCGCTCGCCGAGGAGCCGACGCCGCGCGAGGTCCTGCGCGCCTGCCTGACGGGCATGCTGCCGCTGGACGACAACAGCCGCATCGGTGTGCTCGTCGGCGCCGCTTACTACGCCCGCGCCGTCCATGACGCCACCCTGCGCGCCGAGGCCCGCAACGGCATTCCCCAGCTCGGCGCCTTCTTCGCCGACCAGCTCCGACGTGCCGCCGAACGGGGGGAGCTGCCCCCGGAGCGCGCGACCGAGGACCAGGCGATGCTGCTGATCAGCGTCGCCGACGGGCTCGCCAGCTACGTCCTGCTCGAAGTGCACGAGCCGCAGGCCGCGGTGCGGCTGCTGGACCTGCACCTGGCGAACCTCTTCGGGGACCCGGCCGAGGGGCGGGCGACGGCGGGGGAGTGAGTCGGGGCGGGGGTGCTCCGGGCCGCAGGGGGCCGAGTCGGCGTCGGCGGGAGCGGCCCGGGTGGCCGGGGTCTACGCCTCGCGCAACAGGGCGTCGAGATCGGCCTCGACGTCCAGATGCCGTGCCTCGTCGCCCCTCGGGACGACCTCGTACGACCGGGTCAGGAAGCCGCGCAGATCCTGCGCGTCGAACTGCACCACCGCCATCCCGCCGGCGGTGTGCAGCTCCACCACGACGACCTCGCGCTCACCGTCGGGGTTGCTCGGCCAGATCTGCACATCGCCCGCGCCGGCCGACCGGTACAGCCCCTCCTCCAGCAGCTCCCGACCGAACGTCCAGACCACCTCCGCACCGTCCAACGAGGCGACGGGCGGAAAGACCAGGCGCACCGCGAACGGATCGGCGCGGTCGTAACGCAGGTTCGCCGGAATCACCCGCGACCGGGGAGCGGTCGCGATGAGACGGGCCGAAACGGCTTGGTCGATGACGCTGGACATCGCCGGCTCCCTTGCAATTGGTGCGGATCTCTGGGTCTACAACCACTAGGACGGCAAGGCCATTGCCGCGGGTGCATTGGAATCCCATGTATTCCTGCGTGACCTGCATCACCAGGCGGAGGAATGTATCCCCATGCGCCGCCATATGCCCTCTTTGTTGTCCGGGAATCGGAGGCCCCGGCGCGCGACGACGCGATATGACGGTACGTCAGTTTTCGGTCGAGTGTCAGGAAGTCGCCATGAACTCGCCTTCGGTGGCCGCCGGGTGGGCCTGGACGGAGCCGCCGCGCTGGGCTAGCTTCCAGCGCACAACACGAGCGGGGTGGGGCGAATGCGGCGCATGGTGCACAGCGGGTCGTTCTTCGGCAGAGGCGGGAGCGGGGCTCCGCTCGCACGCCGGGTGGCGCGCCGCATGGCGGCAGCGGCGCTGGCGGTGACGGGCATGGTCGCCGCCGCGCCCGGCTCGTCGGCCGCGGCGGTCACCGCCAGCCATGAACCGGCGGCGGCAGCGCAGCGCACCACCCCGCTCGCCGGAGCCGGCTGGCGGCTCAAGGACAGCGGCAGCACGGCCCGCTTCCGCGGTCTGGCGGCCGTCAGCCGCAGCACCGCCTGGGTCGCCGGCACGGGCGGCACCGTGCTGCGCACCCACGACGGCGGCAAGCGTTGGAGCGATGTCTCCCCGCCCGGTGCCGGCGGGCTGGAGTTCCGCGACATCGAGGCGTTCGACGCCCGCCGCGCGGTCGTCCTCGCCATCGGCGAGGGCGAGTCCTCGCGCGTCCTGCGCACCGACGACGCCGGCGCCACCTGGCACGAGAGCTTCCGCAACACCGACCCCCGCGCCTTCTACGACTGCCTGACCTTCTTCGACCAGCGGCACGGCATCGCGCTCAGCGACCCCGTGGACGGCAGGTACCGCATCCTGTCCACCGGGGACGGCGGCCGCAGTTGGCGCGTACTGCCGTCGGACGGTATGCCCCCGGCGCAGCCCGGTGAGGCCGCGTTCGCCGCCAGTGGCCAGTGCCTGGTCTCCGCGGGCGGCCATGACGCCTGGATCGCGACCGGCGGCGCCGGCACCGCCCGCGTCCTGCACACCGCCGACCGCGGGCGCACCTGGTCGGCCACCGACGCCCCCCTTCCGGCGGGCGATCCGGCACGCGGCGTCTTCGCCCTCGCCTTCCGCGACCGGGCGCACGGCCTCGCGGTCGGCGGCGACTACCGCCCCGACCAGCCCTCGCCCCGCGCCGCCGCGGTCAGCGCCGACGCCGGCGCCACCTGGACCGCGTCCGCCGAACCCCCCACGGCCTACCGCTCCGGCGCCGCCTGGCTCCCGCACTCCCGGCGCCTGGCCCTGGCGGTCGGGCCGTCCGGCAGCGACCTCACGTTCGACGGCGGCCGCACCTGGCACCCGTTCGACCAGGGCTCGTACGACACCGTCGACTGCGCCCCCGACCTGGGCTGTTGGGCAGCGGGGGAGCGGGGCCGGATCGCACGGCTGGGGTGGTGAGCGGCGCGGGCGGGGGAGCGGGGGACGGCCGGAGCCGCGGGGCGAGGCGGCGGGCGTAGGCCGATGGCCGGAGCGGCCAACGGCGCTTTCGCGGTGCCGGTCGGAGCGGCCAACGGCGCTTTCGCGGCGCCGGCCGGAGCGGCCAACGGCGCTGTCCCCGCGCGGCCGGAGCAGCCAAGGGCCCCTTCCCCGCACCGTCCCCTCACTCCATGAGGCTCCCGAGCCGGCCCTCCAGTACGACCAGCAACTCGGCGAGCGACGCGGAGAGTTCCTCCTGCCGCTGATCACCGATGCCGTCGAGCAGCGCCGCCTCGTACCGCAGCTGCTCCGGCAGCAGCCGGTCGATGGTTTCGCGGCCCTCGTCGGTGAGCGAGAGATGCGCCACGCGGCGGTCCCGGTCGTCCGGCCGACGCGCGATCAGCCCCCGCTCCTCCAGCTGCCGTACGCGCTTGGTCACCGCCGCACCGGAGGCGAAGGTCTCACGGGCGACCCGCCCAGGGGTCAGCTCGCGGTCCATCCGGCGCAGGGTGCCGAGGATGTCGAATTCGGGCCGGGTGAGTCCGGCCCGCCGCAGCGGCGCGTCGGCCGCCTGCTGCAGCAGGGCGGAACAGCGGTTGAGCCGCCCGATCACCGCCATCGGGCCGGTGTCCAGCCCGGGGTGCACCTGCTGCCACTGGCGCAGCACCCCTGCGACGATGTCCTCGGTCACCCGCACTCTCCTCTCGGCCAGGCCGTCCGCCGCTCGGTCCCCTCCGGGCGGTCGGCGCCGGGGGCAGGTCCGGGACCGCGGTGTCCGGCGCGGCCGGTCCGCCGCTGGTCACCCGGTCCGCTGCTGATCACCCGGACAGGACCTCATTGTGCCTGCCGCACGGCGCCGTCCGCCGCGCGGGCGGGCGTACGGGTCAGGCGGCGGGTGCAGGTGCCGGTGCCAGTGGCGCAGTGCCCGCCGTGCGCACCTGACCCACCGGCGAGGCCCCCAGCCGCCGGACGACCCCGGCCAGCGCATGGTGACCCCGCTCCTCGGCACCGGAGATCCGCTCCTGCGGGACGGCGCGCTGCCACCACTCGCCGGCCGCCACCTCCGCGGCCTCCCGGAGTTCGACCAGGCAACCGGCCAGCCGGTCGCGCGCCCAGCAGATCTCCCGAGCCGCGTCGGCCCCGGGAGCCGGTTGCGCCGCGAGCAGTTGGAGCACGGCGGCCTCCGCCTCCGCCAGCCGCTCCAGCGCGCCCTCGACACGGTCCGCCGCCCG
Source organism: Streptomyces sp. NPDC026575 (assembly GCF_055567415.1). Lineage (NCBI taxonomy): Bacteria > Bacillati > Actinomycetota > Actinomycetes > Kitasatosporales > Streptomycetaceae > Streptomyces > Streptomyces sp. NPDC026575. The sequence continues at coordinate 55,560 of NZ_JBVHQM010000015.1, read as the reverse complement.
CCGGTTGGTGACCACGACACAGCACGCCAGGCCCACCGCAGCGCCCACCACGGTGTCGATCCAGCGGTCCGCGATCAGCGTCGCCACCGGCCGATGACCGCCGAACTCCGTCAGCAGCAACGCCATCGGCGTGACCCACACCGAGCCCAGCCAGTAATTGCGGCTGATACTGGCCTCCGCCCCGAGCTGGCAGGCCAGCGCCAGCGCGACCATCGCGAGCGGCCCGGTGCGGATCAACGGCAGCAGCGCGGTGAACAGCAGCAGACCGAGCAGATTGCCCAGGGTGCGCTGCAGCGCCCGCTGCCAGGAGAGCGTGGTGTTGGCCTGGTAGATCGAGGCGGCGGTGACCACGGCCCAATACGGGTGCCCGACGCCGACCGCCATCGAGGCCCAGCCCGCCAGTACACACCCGGCGGCGACCCGCACTCCTATGGGCAGCAGCGGTGAACCCGGTGCCAACCGGGAGGCCACCGCACGCAGCCCACGCGGGTGACCGGGGGCGGGCCGCCGCGGGCCCACCGCTTCGACGGCGGTGCCCGCCATCGCTTCCCCGGGCCGGCTTCCTCCCCGCGCCCGACCGTCGACACAGGTCCCGTGCCGATCCCCGGCACCGTCCCCTACCCGTTCCTCATCCTCGGCCTGTGCCACCGAGAGCGCGACATCGGGGAGCGGGCGCCCGCTCCGGAGGCCACGGGCCCAGGCGGCCAGGACGGCGGCTTGGGCGGCGCCTTGGGCTCCGGCGCCTTCGGGCCCCCGGTCGTTCGAAGCCCCGAGCGCCGCCTCCGCCCGCATCAGCAGCCGTTCGAGTCCGGCCCGGGCCGCCGCCTGCTGCGGGGAGCGGGGTGCCGGGACCAGGAACAACGTGTTCCGGGCCGCGTTCACGGCGGCCGCGGCGGCATGCCGGGTGTGCGCCACGCCGGCCACCCCGGCCGCCGCCGCGCCGCCCGCACCCCGCTCCGTACGCAGCAGACCGGCGGCGGCCTCCAGCGCACGGGCGGTCGCGATCCGCTCCGGGCCCTGCGGACGGACCAGCGCCGGCGCCATGCACACCAGCCAGGCGAGCACGCCCGCGCCGAGCGCCAGCGCCAGGCGCGCGGGGACCTGCCCCAGGCGCTGCGGAACGAAGAAGCCCGACGCCGCGACGAAGGTCAGGATGAGGTTCCCCGGCGGACCGATGCGGGTCGCGTCGCAGACGACCTTGTGGACCGCGGCGAGCAGCGAGGCGAGTACGACGAGCAGTGCGGTCGAGGTGATCAGCGAGGCCGCGGTCAGCGCCGCACCGAGGCTCGCGACCATGCCGAGCACGACCCACGCCAGCGTGCGGGCGCGGGCGGCGTACGGCAGACCGTGCGCGTACAGGGCGCACATCGCCCCGGCCGAGGTGTAGAGGATCAGATCCAGCCGATCCAGGAGGAGGAGTGCGAGGTCGGGGATCGCCAGGGCGACGACCGCGCTGAGCGCCGGCTTGTGCCAGATGTCGACGGGGCGGCGCAGCCGCACGGTGCTCCTGATCGGCAACGGCCGGGCGCGCACCGTGCCCGTCGGCTCGACGCTCCCCGTCCTCCCGCGCTTCCCGGCGGGCCTGGCATGCTTCCCCATAGGGGAAAGATTAACAGGTGTTTTACTCGTGAAGGGTCTGGGTGGGGGTCGGGCTCGTGGCCTGAGGCCGGGGCCAGGCCGGGGTCGAGGTCGCGTGAGTCGGGGTGCGGGGGAGGAGGGGGGAGGTCGAGGGGGGAGGCGGGAGGACGGCCGTCCGACGCCCTCGCCCTCCCCCCACCGGCCGCCCCGGGGCGGACATCGCACAACAGAGAGCGACAATGTGCGGGTGCCAGCCGCCAAGAAGAAGACGACCACCGCGAACGCCTCCCCGGAGCGCCGCCGCGAACTGCTCGACACCGCGGCCGAGGTCTTCGCCGCACAGGGCTACAACGCCACGACCGTCCGCCGGATCGCGGACGAGGCCGGGATGCTCGCGGGCAGCCTCTACTACCACTTCGATTCCAAGGAATCGATGCTGGACGAGATCCTTTCCACGTTCCTGGACGAGCTGTGGGAGGGCTATGACGCGGTGCTCGCCGCACGGCTCGGGCCCAGGGAGACGATCGAGGCGCTGGTCACCGAGTCCTTCCGGGAGATCGACCGGCACCGCGCCGCCGTCGCGATCTATCAGAAGGAGGCCAAGCACCTCGCCGGGCAGCCCCGCTTCGGCTACCTCGCCGACTCCCAGCAGAAATTCGAAAGGGCCTGGCTGGGCACCCTGGAGCGGGGTGTGGCCGACGGAGTCTTCCGCGCCGACCTCGACGTCCGGCTGACGTACCGGTTCGTCCGCGACACCGTCTGGGTGGCCGCCTCCTGGTATCGGCCGGGCGGTCTGCACAGCCCTGAGGAGATCGCCCGCCAGTACTTGTCGATGGTGCTGGACGGCATCGCCGTACGCGAATGATCGGCCGGGCGGGGCACGGAACGGCCCGCGCCCCGACGGCGCGCCCTCAGGCCCGTGGGCTCGGCCGCCGCTCGACGGCGGGGCTGTTCAGCACGAGACGTTCTTCACGTACAGCGCCCGCGGCGTCGTTGCCGTCTTGCCGTAGGGGACGTTCCGCGTCTCGCCCCGGGGGAGGCGGCCCCGCGGATCCTTGTGGTAGGGGACGACGACGGTGAAGCACGCGGTGCGCACCGCGCACAGATTCGCCAGGCGCACGTACCGCTTCCCGTCCTGGTTGAAGTACTTCCGCACCTTGACGCACCGCGGCGGCTGGTCGGCGGCGGCCGCTTCCGCGGCGGTGGTCAGTGTCAGTGAGGCGCTGCATGCCACTGCTGCCAGCGCTATGGCCAGAAACTTCCGCACGTCATCTCCCCCGAGAGAAACTCAGACTCAGACTCCCCCTGCGAAACCCGTATCGGCCTCGCACGTTCATTCCCCATTGTCCACACCCGCATGACGAAATCAGCCTCGGGTGCCACATGGGGACACAAGTGCGACACAAGAGCGACCTTTTTGATACCGGATGGGACGCTAGCGAAATATACGAAAGCGGGGCAAACCGCTAGCCGTCCGATCGCCCCCTCTCAGGTGTCGCCACCGCCACTCGCCCCACCGGCTCCCTCTCATCGACGTGGCGACGGCCCCATGCCCGGCGGGCCGGCTCGCACACATTCCACGGGCCCGTCCCACCACCCCCAGCGCTCCATGGCGACGCTCAGTGCGTCGACCAGTGCGTCGACCAGTGCGCCGACATCTGGACCGGGCGACCTTCGTGGATTCCGCGATTGCGCACGGTGCGGACGGAGCCAGTGCGGCGCCGGCAGGGAGCCGGCCCGGAGCCGGTACGGGGCCCAGTACGGGGCAAGTCCAGAGCCCTACTCGGCGGCGGACGGGCGTGCCGTCACCACTTTCAGTCCCCGGTCGGCGAACTCGCGTCGCGTCGCCTCCTTCGCGCCGCCGTCCGTGATGAAGGTGTCGAAGACATCCGCATCGCCGACCCGGGCGAAGCACCGCTCGCCGATCTTCGACGAGTCCGCGACGACGACGGCACGCCGGGCGCGTTCGGCCATGAGGCGGTTGACCCGGGCCTCCGCCTCATCGTGCACCGTGGCCCCCATTAGCGGGTCCACCCCGTTCGCCCCGATGAACGCGATATCGATCGAGATCTGCTGAAGTACCAACTCGCTGAACGGACCGACGAGTTCGAACGACCGCGAGTGCGCCACCCCGCCCGTGAGCACGATCTTGATCTGCGGCCGCACGGCCAGCTCATTGGCGATGTTGAGGGAGTTGGTGACGATGGTCAGATGCGGCTGCGGTCCCGCCTCGGCGAAGTCCGGGCGGGTGGCCAGCACCCGGGCGATCGCCGTGGTCGTCGTGCCACCGCTCAGACCGACCACATCCCCCCGCTCGACCAGCTTCGCCGCGGCCTTCGCCACCGCCTCCTTCTCCTCCGACCGGTGAGCGTGCTTGTAGCGGATCGGCAGGTCGTACGCCACCGAGCTGAGCACCGCCCCGCCCCGGGTGCGGGTCAGCAGCTGCTGCTCGGCGAGGGCGTCCATGTCGCGCCGCATCGTGGCGGCCGAGACCTCCAGAGCGGTCGCCGCCTCCTCGACGTCTACTCGACCCCGGTCCCCGAGCAGCTCTAGCAGTGCGTTCATCCGTTCATGGCGCTTCATGGCGCGAGCCTAATTCGTTTCCTTCGGCCTCCGTGACGCCCGGTGGGCGCCCCGTCCTCCACCTCGTTCTCCTCCCTGCAGGCGTGGGCGGTGCCCGCCGGTTCACCCCCGAGCCGGTGCCTGGGTCGCGTACTGGAGTGGAACCGTCGCCGGAGTGCCCAGCACGCCCAGCAGCCTCGCGGCCTCCTCGGCCACTGCCTCGCGGGCCGGCTTCACATACTTCCGGGAGTCGACCAGCGACGGATCCGCGCCCAGTGTCTGGCGTATCGAGTGGGTGAAGACGGAGACCAGATGAGTGGAGATATTGATCTTCGTCATTCCGGCGGCGATGGCACGGCGCAGCTCCTCGTCCGGCACTCCGGAAGAGCCGTGGAGCACCAACGGCACCGGCAGGGTGGTGTGCAGCGCCCTGATGAGGTCCTTGTCGAGCACCGCCGTGCGCTCGTGCATGGCATGCGACGAGCCGACGGCCACCGCGAGGGCGTCCACACCGGTGGCACGGACGAAGGCCAGGGCCTCGGCCGGGTTCGTGCGTACCCCCGGTGCGTGCACACCGTCCTTGCCACCGACCTCGCCGAGCTCCGCCTCGACATAGGCGCCCCGCTCATGGCACCAGGCGGTGAGTTCGGCGGTCATGGCGACGTTCTCCTCGTACGGGAGCGCGGAGGCGTCCACCATGACCGACCCCACTCCGGCCCTGATGCCCTGGCGGACCAGGTCCGCATCGGTGATGTGGTCGAGGTGTACCGCGATCGGGGCGGCGGAGTCCTCGGCGAGGGCGAGGGTGGCGCGGGTGATCGGCAGCAGACTGCCGTGGTAGCGGACGCAGTTCTCGCTGATCTGCAGGATCAGCGGGATGCCGGTGCGCTCGGCGGCGGTGACCAGCGCCTCGGCGGTTTCCAGATGGATGACGTTGAAGGCCGCCGCGCCGACCCGGGCCTCCCGCGCGGCGTCGACGATGGATGAGGTGGAAACGAGGGGCATGGCGCGCTGACTCCCTTGCGTGCGGGGTGGATTGGCGTGCGGGGCGGAGGCAGGGGCTAGGAGGCGGCCGGCGCCTCAAGCATCACCGAACGGGTCAGGCTGCGCGGGTTGTCCGGGTCCAGGCCGCGGGCGCGGGCCCGTTCCAGCGCAACCCGCTGCACCAGCACCAGATCGGCCAGCGGATCGCGGGCGTGGCATACAAAGCGCGCACCGGTCCGCACCACATCGGCCTCCAACCCCTCCGGTGCCCGGCCGAAAAGCCAGGTCACCCGGCCGGGGGCGGCTATCGCGATCGGACCGTGGCGGTACTCCATCGCGGGGTAGGACTCCGTCCAACTCTGCGATGCCTCCCGCATCTTGAGCGCCGCCTCATTGGCGAGGCCGAAGGTCCAGCCGGTGCCCAGGAACGAGAACTGCTCGGCGTCCACCCACTCCTTGTCCAACGGCGCGGCCAACGCCTCCCGGGCGTCGGTCACCGCACGAGAGACGTCCTCGCCCAGATGCGCGCGCAGCAGTGTGAGCGCCGTCGTCGCGAAGCGGGTCTGCACCACCGACTTCTCGTCGGCGAAGGGCAGCGCGACCGTCTCGTCGGAGATCGCGGTTGCCGGCGTCTCGGGGTCGCCGATGATCGTCACCGTCGGGATGCGGCCCTTGACCGCGTCGAGCACGCGCAGCACCTCGGTCGTGGTGCCCGATCGGGTGATCGCCACCACCGCGTCATAGCCGCGGTCGCTGCCGAGGAATGCCTCGGAGGCGGCGAAGGGGTCCGTCACGCCCAGCCCGGCCCCCTCGCGCAGTGCCGCGTACGACTGCGCCATGAACCATGAAGTGCCGCAACCGATCACGGCGACCCGCTGCCCCGCGGCGGGCAGCGTGCCGACCGCCGCTCCGATCCGCGCGGCCTCCCGCCAGGTCTCCGGCTGACTGTGCAGCTCCTGCTCCATGTACGAGGTCTCGTTCATGACCGCCCTCCCGTGATGCCTGAAAAGGATCTGGATCGTCCTGTGCCGCGATGCCTGTCATGCTGCGTGAAACTGCAACTTTTGGCTTCATTGCAATCGACTGTACGCAGAATCCTGCTCGCGATCCATCCCTCGTATGGGTGGATGCGCCAGAGGGAGGGGTGGTGGGTCGATGCTGGTGGGGGGCGCTGCTGGTCTGCTGTGAGGGTGTGCATGTGGTGGGCGCGGAGGTGGGGGGCGCGTGACGGGGTAGAAGTCAGCTGTTGACAGCTGCGTGAAAGAGGCTGGATATTCGCAAGATCAATCAAGCAATCATGTGCTCATGCGCTCACGCAGATCGGTCGGTCGTGCAGTAGACCGCTCCGCCGTACAAAGGACCTCGCATGTCCATTGCCACGCTCTCCGCGACGCCCCCGCCACCCTCATCGCCGGCCGCCCGCCGCACCGGCAGACTGTTCGCGCTCACCGGCGCCGTCGTCGGCGTCATCTACGGCTACGACACCGGCAGCATCTCCGGTGCCCTGGTCTTCCTGAGCAGGGACTTCCACCTCACCGAGGTCGAGAAGGGCCTGGTCAACAGCATCCTGGTGTGCGGCTCCATCGTGGGTGCGCTGATCGGCGGCAAGCTCGCGGACGCCCTGGGCCGCAAGGCCGCGATGCTGATCGTCGCGGGCTCCTACGCCGTGTTCGTCGCCCTCTCCGCCCTCGCGCCCAACGTCGTCGTGCTGGACCTCGTCCGGTTCCTGCTGGGCGTCGCCATCGGCATCTCGATCGTCGCCGCCCCGCTCTATGTCGCCGAATCGACCCCGGCACGGATCCGGGGCGCCTCCGTCGCCGCCTATCAGGTGGCCACGGTCGCCGGCATCGTCATCACGTACTTCGTCAACTGGGGCCTGTCCGGCGGCGGCCACTGGCGCTGGATGCTCGGCCTCTCCGCGCTCCCGGCGGCGCTCGTCCTGATCCCGTTGCTCCGGCTGCCGGACACCCCGCGCTGGTACGTCCTCAAGGGCCGCACGGAGCGAGCCGTCGAGGTCATGGCGATGACCGATCCGGACGTCGATCCGCGTGCGGAGGTCGCGGCCGTGGGCGCCGCGCTCGCCGAGGAGAGCGGCGGATCGGCGCGCTCGCTGCTGCGCAAGCCGTACGCCCGAGCCGCGTTCTTCGTCGTCGGCCTCGGCTTCTTCTGCCAGATCACCGGCATCAACGCCGTGACCTACTACAGCCCGCAGATCTTCGAGGAGATGGGTTTCACGGGCGACGGCCAGAACTTCCTGCTGCCGTCCTTCGTGCAGCTCGCCTCTCTGGCCGCGACGGTTCTCGCCATCCTCGTCATCGACCGGCTCGGCCGCCGCGTGGTGCTGCTGTGCGGTATCGGCACGATGGTCATGATGCTCGCGGTGCTGACCGCGGTCTTCGGGACGGGGGAGCTGAGCGGTGCCACGACCTGGATCGGCTTCGGCGCCATCCTCCTGTTCACCGCCGCCTTCAACTTCGGCTTCGGCTCGCTGATCTGGGTCTATGCGAGCGAGGCGTTCCCCGCCCAACTGCGCTCCACCGGGGCGTCGGTGATGCTCACCGCCGACCTGGTAGCCAACCTCCTGATCGCCCAGTTCTTCCCCTCGCTGATGGCCTGGGCCGGCGCGGCCGCAACGTTCGCGGGCCTCGGTGCCCTCGCCCTCGCCGCTCTGATCTTCGCCTCCGCCACGGCGCCGGAGACCAAGGGGCGCCAACTGGAGGAGATCCAGGGTTACTGGCGCAACGGGGGACGGTGGCCCGTTGCGCCCGAGCCCGGCGAACCGAGCCCGCGCCCGCTCAGTCCAACGGGACCCACGGGTGCTGCGGAGCGAGGCGCCTAGGAAGGCAGCTGCTCCCGGTACGTCTCCAGTGCCGGTGCGGTCGTCGTCGCCACGAACTCGGTGATCCGGTACTCGCACACCCCGGCAAGGGTGAACGGGTCCTCGGCCACGATCCGCTCCACGGCCGCCCGGTCCATCCCGGCGGCCAGGATCACGCCCCCGTCACGCGGGACCTTGCGGCCGGCCGCGATGAAATGCCCGGCGTCGTACTCCTTCCGCAGCCACTCCACATGCTCGGCAAGGGCGGCGTCGACGCGTTCGAGGGGCGCGGTGTAGGTCAGTTCCAATACGAACATGGCTGCAATATAGAGCAGGCCCCGCTCACCGGGTGCGCGCCCTCCCGACCGGGAAGACGCAGGCCAGAGCATGTGTGACGGCAGCGACCGGAGGCTCGTGGGGCGCCCGTGAGCGGCCGGGCGGGCGGCGGATCACCCTATGGGCGGTTCGGGACGGCGCCGCCCGTGGTGTGTCGCCTGCTCATACGCATGGCCGGCCTGGAGGACGGCGAGATCGGCGCGCGGCGCACCGATGAACTGCAACCCCACCGGCAGACCACCCGGAGTGAACCCCGCGGGGACCGAGAGGGCGGGCACACCGAGGACGGTGATCAGGTAGGCGGACCGCATCCAGTCCAGATACGTGTGCGTGGGGCGGCCCGCGACCTCCCTCGGATACTCCAGCTCCGCGTCGAACGGCGTGACCTGGCTGACCGGGGCCAGGAGGAGGTCGTACCGGGAGAAGAAGTCGACCACGTCGAGGTGCAGTCGGCTCCGGGCCGCGGTGGCGGCCTTGAGATCGGCCGCGGTCAGGCGGCGGCCCTGCTCGATGTTCCAGACGAGGCTGGGCTTGAGCGCCTGCCGGTCGGAGTCGAGCAGATCGCCGAGCGCCAGATCGAAGCTGTGCGCCCGCAGCGTACGGAAGGTCTCGTCGGCCCCGGTGAGGTCCGGGCAGGCCGCGTCCACATGGCAGCCGAGCTCTTCCAGGACGCTCAGCGCGGGCTCCAGAACGGCGAGGACGTCCGGATCGGCCGGGGCGTGTCCGCCGAGGTCGGGTGCCCAGGCCACGCGCAGTCCGCGCAGCTCGCGGTCGAGCGGTACCCGGAAGGCGTCGCCGGGGGTCTCCAGGCTGATGGGACAGCGCGGATCCGGGCCGGCCATCGCCGACAGCAGCAGCGCGGTGTCGGCGACGGTCCGCCCCATGGGGCCGGGGACGGCCAGGGTGTTCCAGAGGTTGCCGCCCGGGTGCGGTGGGACGCGGCCCGGCGTCGGCCGCAGACCGACCACGTTGCAGAAGGACGCGGGGTTGCGCAGCGAGCCGCCCATGTCGCTGCCGTCGGCGAGCGGCTGCATCCCGGTCGCGAGCGCCGCGGCGGCGCCGCCACTACTGCCGCCCGCCGAGCGCGTGGTGTCGTACGGATTGCGGGTGGTGCCGAAGACCGGGTTGAAGGTGTGCGAACCGGCGGCGAACTCGGGGACGTTGGTCTTGCCCAGGCGGATGGCGCCGGCCCGCTGCAGCCGGTCGACCACGAGGTCGTCCTCGTCGGGGATGTGGTCGGCGAAGAGCGGTGAGCCGAAGGTGGTGCGCATACCGCGGGTGAGATGGGTGTCCTTGAACGCGATCGGCAGACCGTGCAGGGGCGGAACGGCGGCGCCCCGCGCCAAGCGTTCGTCGGCCTGCGCCGCGGCGGCGAGGGCGCCCTCGGGGTCGAGGGTGACGATGGCATTGACGGCCGGGTTGACCTGGGCGATGCGGTCCAGATGAGCCTGGACCACCTCCCGGGCGGAGATCTCGCGACGGCGTAACCGGGCGGCGAGGTCGGTGGCATCGAGTTCGTGGAGAGCGTCGGGCACATCCATCACCGTACCGAGCGCCACTGACAGCGCATCGGTTCGATCACCGGTTCGGTAGCGTGGTGGACACCATGGACACTTCCCGAACGATCTCCTGCGACGAGGAACTGCGGCACTGGCCGACCGACGAAGCCCAGGCGCGCGCGGTCCAGGACCGGTTGCGGTCCCACGTGCGGCTCGACGAGTCCGGGCCGGAGCCGGGCTTCGAGGGCACCGTGGTCGGGGTGGACGTCGCCTACGACGACGAGCGCGATATGGTCGCCGCGGCCGCCGTCGCGCTGGACGCCCGTACCCTCGCCGTCGTCGACGAGGCCACCGCCGTCGGGCAGATCTCCTTCCCGTACGTCCCGGGGCTGCTGGCGTTCCGTGAGATTCCGACCGTGCTCGACGCCCTCGCCCGCCTCGGCCGCGTCCCCGACCTCGTGGTCTGCGACGGATACGGGCTGGCGCACCCGCGCCGCTTCGGGCTCGCCAGCCACCTGGGCGTGCTGACCGGGCTGCCCACGATCGGTGTGGCCAAGAACCCCTTCACCTTCCGGTACGAGCCTCCGGGGCCCGAGCGCGGTACGACCTCCCCGCTCCTGGACGGCGACGAGGAGGTCGGACGTGCCCTGCGCACCCAAGAGGGCGTCAAACCGGTCTTCGTCTCCGTGGGGCACCGCGTCGACCTCGACCGGGCCTGCGCGCACACGCTCCGCCTGGCGGCGGCCTACCGGCTCCCGGAGACGACCCGGGCCGCCGATGCGCTGTGCCGCAAGGCGCTGGCCGGCGCCTGACGACGGCATCGCCGGGCCCGGGCGCCGAGTTACCGCTCCTGGACCACGCGGAAGGTGAGGCCCGCCTTCTGGAGGCGGGTCGTCAGCGCGTCCCCCATGGCCACCGCGGTCGTCACCTGGCCCGCGGTCTCCGGGAGATCGTCGAAGGCCAGGCTCAGCGCCGATTCGGCGAGCATCTTCGCCGTCTCGTCGTAGCCGGGGTCACCGCCCGACACCTCGGTGATCACGCGCTCGCCGCCACCGGAGGCGACGAAGCGCACCGTGAACCAGCTGCGCGCCCGGCGCTCCGGGCTCGGGCCGTCGCCCGGCTCCAGACGGCCCGACAGCCAGCGCCGGGCGGGCGGCAGCTGCGCCAGCGCACACACGGCGCCCATCCCCAGCGCCCCGCCGACGGCGATCGGCAGCCGCCGCACGCCGGCGTAGTGGCGGTAGCGGAAGTCGGGCCCGTAACGGTCCAGCGCGGCGGCCGAGCGGGCGATGACCTGGGGGTCGAGGGTCGGCAACGGCACACCCCAGGTGCCCGTCTCGGCGCTCTTGACCGGTGCCCCGAACGGTGCCCGGACCGTACGTCCGGCCGGTCGCGGCTCGACCCGCCGCCTGGCGCGGGCGGCCCGCGCCATCGCGACGGGGCGTGACACGGCGGTCAGCGAGGAGGACAGCGTGCCGCCGGAGAACGTGGCGTTGGTGCGTACGAAGCCGTCGATGCGCAGGGGGACACCCTCGGGGAGCAGCCCCACCGTGTAGTGCACCCCCAGGTCGTGCGGAACGGAGTCGAACCCGCTGGCGTGGACGAGGCGGGCGCCCGACGCGCGGGCCGCCGCGTCGTGCCGGACGTACATCCGGTCGACGAACTCGGGCTCTCCGCACAGGTCGAGATAGTCGGTGCCGGCGGCCGCGCAGGCGGCGACCAGCGGTTCACCGTGGAGCAGATACGGCCCGACCGTGGTCGCCAGCACCCGGGTGTCGGCGGCGAGCGCGCGCAGGGCGTCCGGGTCGCCGCTGTCGGCGCGCAGCAGGGGCAGGTCGGCGCAGGCCGGGTCGATCTCCGCCAGCCGGTCGCGCAGTTGCTCCAGTTTGGCGAGGTTGCGTCCGGCCAGCGCCCAGCGGCAGTCCTTGGGGGCGTGCTCGGCCAGATACCGGGCGGTCAGTGTGCCGGTGAAACCGGTCGCCCCGTACAGAACGAGGTCATACGCCCGTCCGGAGGTGTCCTGCCGTCGCATCCCGCATCCTCTCGACCGCCCTGTTGACCTGGTGTCCGGACCCTAAGCAGTTGCCGTCGACGCGTCAACGATCGGCCCGGTGGCCCCCATTGGCCCCATCCGCCGCCGTGGTTCCCCCGTGGCGGGCCGGGGCCGGTGTGCGGTCTTGACAGGGCGTCGGGGTCGGGCCAGATTCGCCGTGAGCACCGATGACATGGGACGTCCCATGTCCGGATCCGGCAGCGGCCGGGTCAGCTTCGACGCCGACACACGCCGACACACGCCGAACCGCCCGCCCACTGCAGGAGGAGGCCGGGTTGCCGTGAGCAAGCGCCCCATGGAGACCCCGGACAGGGCACGGAGCTGGTACCGCGAGGTCACGCCGAGGCAGTGGAAGGCGATGGCCGGCGCCTGGATCGGCTACCTCCTCGACGGTTTCGACTTCGTGCTGATCACCCTCGTGCTGACCGAAATCGCCGACGACTTCCGGCTGAGCACCGCCACCGCCGCCTCCCTCATCTCGGGAGCCTTCATCACCCGATGGCTGGGCGGTGCCGTCCTGGGTGCGCTGGGCGACCGCCACGGCCGCAGGACCGCCATGATCGCCAGCATCCTGCTCTACTCGCTCGGCACCTTCGCCTGCGGGTTCGCCTGGGGGTACACCAGCCTGTTCGTCGCCCGGCTGGTGATCGGCCTGGGCATGGCCGGGGAGTACAGCGCCAGCGTGACCTACGTCCTGGAGAGCTGGCCCACCCGATGGCGCAACCGCGCTTCCGGGTTCCTGATCTCCGGCTATGCGGGCGGTACCGTCCTCGCGGCCGAGCTGTACAAGTGGGTCGTTCCCCAGTGGGGCTGGCGCTGGATGTTCTGGATCGGCGTGCTGCCCGTCCTCGTCGCCCTGTGGGTGCGCCGGTCGCTGCCGGAGGCCGGGGACTGGAAGAGGGAGATCGGTGCCACCACGGGACCCTCGGAGCAGCGTCCGAATCCGTTCCGGCCGCTCTTCACCGGCCGCATCCGGTCGTGGGCGAACGGCGTCCTCGCGGCGGGTGCCTCGATCGCCCTGTTCTGCGTCTTCACTCCGATCGGGACGGGGAGCGTTCCCTGGCTGGCGGGCGTTGCGGCGCTCTGCCTGATCGCCTTCGCCGCGCAGCTCGGCGGCCGCCGGGGGTGGCTGCTGTATGTGTCCCTGATGGCGACGGTGTTCTGCGCCTTCCTCTACAGCTGGCCCATCCAGGCCCTGTTGCCCACCTACCTCAAGACCGGCCTGGGGTACACCCCCGCCCAGGTCACCGACGTGATGTTCTACGCCGGCTTCGGCACCATGGCGGGCTGCTGGCTGGCCGGCTATGTCGGTGACCGGTTCGGTACCCGGCGCGCCTACGCGGGCACGCTGCTGGCCTCGCTCGTCTTCGTCTTCCCGGTCTTCGCGGTGCACGACAGCCTGCCGGCGCTCGGTGTGCTGCTGTTCGTCCTGCTCGCGCTCAGCCAGGGCATCTCCGGCATCCTGCCGAAGTACCTCGCCGGCCACTTCCCGACCGCGCGCCGCGCCGCGTCGCTGGGCTTCGTCTACAACGTCGGGGCCCTGGGCGGAGCGGTCGCCCCCGTGCTCGGCGCCCATCTGGCCGAGGGCATGCCCCTGGGGAGGGCGTTGGCCGTGCTCACCTTCGGGCTGACGCTCGTCGTCATCCTCCTGGTGGGAGGCAACGTCCCCCAGCGCCTGGGGAGGCTGCTGGACCGCCAGGCGCCCGACGACCACCTCGTGCCGGCGGCCGGCGAGGCGGAGGCCGTCGCGCCGGGGGCGCCGGCCGGCTCCGCCGCCGGGGAGGCGTCGCCGGACTCGGGGTGACGCCGTTCGTCGCTCCGTCGGCCGGGCGTCCGGCGCTGCGCGGGCCGTTGTCAGTGCTCGCCGTTAGCGTGGGATGCGTGGGTCGGCCCGCGCGCGACAGACGCGGTGCCGTACGGGGAACGGACGTGGAGGAGCGCATGGCGAAGGCGGCGGATCCGGCGGCGGCGCGGGAGCGCGCGCTCGGACTCGGGCTCGGGCTCCGGTACGGGCTCGGCCTCCGGCGCGGGCTCGCCGGGACGCGCTGCGACGGGGCGGCGGAGCCCCTGCGCGGGATAGCCCCGGCGAAGATCATCGCCGGGCTCGACGGGGGATAGCGGCGCAGCGGCAGCAGGCGCGCAAAGGCCCGTGGCGGCGATGGCAGTTGAGCATCGCCGGCACGGGCCTTTTTGGCGAGTACCACTTGGTTCGGGGGCTTGTGGAAAGTGGAACACGTTCTTAACATCACGAGTGTTACATCAGAAGTGTCACAGTGCGGAAGGGCATGGGGCGCGATGACAGAGCCGGACAACGGCCCGCTGAGCGGGGTGCGGGTGGTCGAACTCGCGGGCATCGGCCCCGGCCCGTTCGCGGCCATGCTGCTGGCCGACCTCGGCGCCGACGTCGTCCGCGTCGACCGGCCGGGAGGCGCGGGGCTGAGCATCGATCCGGCCTACGACGTCACCAACCGCAACAAGCGCTCGGTGCTGGTCGACCTGAAGACACCCGAGGGCGTGGCGCAGGTACTGGAGCTGGCCGAGCGCGCCGATGTGCTGGTGGAGGGGTACCGCCCCGGTGTGGCCGAGCGGCTCGGCGTGGGTCCGCAGGAGTGCCTCGCACGCAACCCCCGGCTGGTCTACGGACGGATGACCGGCTGGGGGCAGCAGGGCCCGCTGGCCGACACCGCGGGACACGACATCGGCTATATCGCCATCACCGGCGCCCTCGGCATGATCGGCTCGCCGGACGGCCCGCCCGCCATCCCGGCCAACCTCCTCGGCGACTACGCCGGCGGATCGCTCTATCTCGTCATCGGTGTCCTCGCCGCCCTTCAGCACGCCCGCTCCGACGGCGGAAAGGGCCAGGTCGTGGACGCCGCGATCGTCGACGGCACGGCCCATCTGACGGCGATGATCCACGGCATGCTGGCGGCCGGCGGCTGGCAGGACCGGCGCGGCGCGAACCTCCTGGACGGCGGGACGCCCTTCTACGGCGCCTACGAGACCGCCGACGGCGGCTATATGGCGGTCGGCGCTCTGGAGCAGCGGTTCTACGGCGAGTTCATCCGGCTGCTGGGGATCGAGCAGGAGGCGCCCGGACGGGACGACCTCGCCGCCTGGGGCGAGCTGCGCACCGCCATCGCCGCCCGCTTCAAGACCCGTACGCGGCAGGAGTGGACCGAGGTCTTCCAGGAGTCCGACGCCTGCGTGGCGCCCGTGCTCTCGCTGCGCGAGGCCCCGCGGCACCCGCACCTCGCCGCCCGCGGCACCTTCGTCGACCACGGCGGAATCACCCAGCCCGCGCCCGCGCCCCGCTTCTCGCACACTCCGGGCGCGGTCCGCAGACCGCCCGCCCGGCCCGGCGCGGACACCGAGGAGATCGCCCGCGACTGGCAGGCCCCCGGCCTCCTCGCCCAGCCGCCGGCCGACCGCGCCGGCACCCCGGCCGCCGGCCCGGCCCGCGCCGAGCAGAGGGATGCCGCCGGCTGATGGAACCGTCCACCACGCTCCAGTGCGCGGCCGGTCCGCACCAGGCCGCCGAAGCGGCCGCCGCCGTCGAACCGTCCGGCCTCGGCGCCGTCGCGGCCCGTGACCTCCGTACGGGCCCGAGGAACACCACCGGGAGCGGATCGCGGCGTACCGGGACGCGGGCGTGGCGATGCTCGACGTCCACCCGGCGGGACCCCGGCCCGCCCAGCCGATCGAAACCGTCCAGAACCGGCTCTGAGGAGGGCCCGCAGAGATGAACGCCCAGATGCCGCATCTCCCGGGGGACAACCCCCGGACGCCCGGCAGAAGAGCCCAGCCGCCTCAGAACGATGCCCCGAAGGGAAAGTAGCGTGCAGCGCCAGCTTTACACCGAGGACCATGAGGCTTTCCGAGCGACGGTGCGCACCTTCCTCGCCAAGGAGGTGACGCCGCACTACGAGCAGTGGGAGAAGGACGGCATCGTCAGCCGCGATGCCTGGCGGGCGGCCGGCAGGCAGGGACTGCTGGGCCTGGCGGTGCCCGAGGAGTACGGCGGCGGGGGCAACGCCGACTTCCGCTACAGCGCCGTCCTCGCCGAGGAGTTCACCCGCGCCGGGGCCGCCGGGCTCGCGCTGGGGCTGCACAACGACATCATCGGCCCCTATCTGACCTCGCTCGCCACCGACGAGCAGAAGCGCCGCTGGCTGCCCGGCTTCTGCAGCGGCGAGATCATCACCGCCATCGCCATGACCGAGCCCGGCGCCGGCTCCGACCTGCAGGGCATCCGCACCACCGCCGAGGACCGGGGCGACCACTGGCTGCTGAACGGCTCCAAGACCTTCATCTCCAACGGCATCCTCGCCGACCTCGTCATCGTCGTCGCCAAGACCACACCGGAGGGCGGTGCGCACGGGCTGTCGCTGCTCGTCGTCGAGCGCGGTACGGACGGCTTCGAACGCGGCCGCAACCTCGACAAGATCGGCCAGAAGTCCCAGGACACCGCCGAGCTGTTCTTCCACGACGTACGGGTTCCCAAGGAGAACCTCCTCGGTGAGCTGAACGGCGCGTTCATCCATCTGATGACCAACCTCGCGCAGGAGCGCATGGGCATAGCCGTCGCCGGGATCGCCGGCGCCGAGCATCTGCTGGAGATCACCACGCAGTACGTCAAGGAGCGCGAGGCATTCGGGCGGCCGCTGGCCAAGCTCCAGCACATCCGCTTCGAAATCGCCGAGATGGCCACGGAGTGCGCCGTCACCCGCGCCTTCCTCGACCGCTGCATCGCCGATCACTCGGACGGCACGCTCGACGCCGTGCACGCCTCCATGGCCAAGTGGTGGGCCACCGAACTCCAAAAGCGCGTTGCCGACCGCTGTCTGCAACTCCACGGCGGATACGGCTATATGACCGAGTACCGCGTCGCCAAGGCATTCACCGACGGCCGCATCCAGACCATCTACGGCGGGACGACCGAGATCATGAAGGAGATCATCGGTCGCTCCCTGCTCGGCTGACCCTCCTGCTGTGTCCTCCCGCTGTGTCCTCTCGAAAGGCGCTTACCCAGTGAGTACCGAAGCGTATGTTTACGATGCGATCCGCACCCCGCGCGGCCGCGGCAAGGCCAATGGCGCACTGCACGGCACCAAGCCGATCGACCTGGTCGTCGGCCTGATCCACGAAGTCCGCCGGCGCTTCCCCGGGCTCGACCCGGCCGCCATCGACGACATCGTGCTCGGCGTCGTCGGGCCGGTCGGCGACCAGGGCTCCGACATCGCCCGGATCGCCGCGATCGCCGCCGGACTGCCCGACACCGTCGCCGGCGTCCAGGAGAACCGCTTCTGTGCCTCCGGTCTGGAGGCCGTCAACATGGCCGCGGCCAAGGTGCGTTCGGGCTGGGAGGACCTGGTCCTGGCCGGCGGTGTCGAGTCCATGTCGCGGGTCCCGATGGCCTCCGACGGCGGCGCCTGGTTCGCCGACCCGATGACCAACTTCGACACCGGCTTCGTCCCCCAGGGCATCAGCGCCGACCTCATCGCCACCATCGAGGGCTACGGGCGGCGCGATGTCGACGAGTTCGCCGCGCTGTCGCAGGAGCGCGCCGCCGAGGCATGGAAGGACGGCCGCTTCGAGCGCTCCGTCGTCCCGGTGCGCGACCGCAACGGCCTGGTCGTCCTCGACCACGACGAGCACATGCGCCCCGGCACCACCGCCGACTCGCTCGCCGGCCTCAAGCCGTCCTTCGCCGCCATCGGCGACGCCGGCGGCTTTGACGCCGTCGCCCTGCAGAAGTACCACTGGGTCGAGAAGATCGACCATGTCCACCACGCCGGCAACTCCTCCGGCATCGTGGACGGCGCGGCCCTCGTCGCCATCGGCTCCAAGGAGGTCGGCGAGCGCTACGGCCTGCCCCCCCGGGCCCGCATCCTCTCCGCCGCGGTCTCCGGCTCCGAGCCGACGATCATGCTCACCGGCCCCGCCCCCGCCAGCCGCAAGGCCCTGGCCAAGGCCGGCCTGACCATCGACGACATCGACCTGGTCGAGATCAACGAGGCATTCGCCGCCGTGGTGCTGCGCTTCGTCAAGGACATGGGCCTGAGCCTGGACAAGGTCAACGTCAACGGCGGCGCGATCGCCCTGGGCCACCCCCTCGGCGCCACCGGCGCGATGATCCTGGGCACCCTGATCGACGAGCTGGAGCGGCAGGACAAGCGCTACGGCCTGGCCACCCTCTGCGTCGGCGGCGGCATGGGCGTCGCCACCGTCATCGAGCGCCTCTGACCCCCTCGTCCCACCCCACTACGGAGTACGCACCATGAGTGAATCCGCCGCTTTGTCGACCATCCGCTGGGAACAGGACGAGACCGGCATCGTCACGCTGGTCCTGGACGACCCCGACCAGTCCGCCAACACCATGAACAACGCCTTCAAGACCTCCCTCACCGCGGTCGCCGACCGCCTGGAGGCCGAGAAGGACAGCATCCGCGGCATCATCTTCACGTCCGCCAAGAAGACCTTCTTCGCCGGCGGCGACCTGCGCGATCTGATCGCCGTCACACCCGCCCAGGCGCAGCAGGTCTTCGAGGCGGGCAACGGCATCAAGCGCGATCTGCGCCGTATCGAGACCCTCGGCAAGCCGGTCGTCGCCGCCATCAACGGCGCGGCGCTGGGCGGCGGTTACGAGATCGCGCTCGCCTGCCACCACCGCATCGCCCTCGACACCCCCGGCACCAAGATCGGCCTGCCCGAGGTCACCCTCGGCCTGCTGCCGGCCGGCGGCGGCGTCACCCGTACGGTCCGGCTGCTCGGCATCGCCGACGCGCTGCTGAAGGTGCTGCTGCAGGGCACGCAGTACAACGCCACCCGCGCCAAGGAAGCCGGGCTGATCCACGAGGTCGCGACCACCCCCGAGGAGCTGCTCGCCAAGGCCCGCGCCTTCGTCGAGGAGCACCCCGAGTCCCAGCAGCCCTGGGACGTCAAGGGCTACCGCATCCCCGGCGGCACGCCCGCCCAGCCGAAGTTCGCGGCCAACCTCCCGGCGTTCCCCGCCAACCTCAAGAAGCAGCTCGGCGGCGCGCCGTACCCCGCCCCGCGCAACATCCTCGCCGCGGCCGTGGAGGGTTCCCAGGTCGACTTCGAGACCGCGCAGACCATCGAGGCGCGGTACTTCGTCGAGCTGGTCACCGGCCAGATCTCCAAGAACATGATCCAGGCGTTCTTCTTCGACCTGCAGGCCGTGAACTCGGGTGCCAACCGGCCCAAGGACATCGAGCCCCGCAAGGTGGAGAAGGTCGCGGTCCTCGGCGCCGGCATGATGGGCGCGGGCATCGCGTACTCCTGCGCCAGGGCCGGGATGCAGGTCGTCCTCAAGGACGTCTCCCTGGAGGCGGCCGAGAAGGGCAAGGCGTATGCGGAGGGGCTGCTCGCCAAGGCGCTCTCCCGGGGCCGTACGACCGAGCAGCAGCGCGACGAGCTGCTGGCGCGCATCACGCCCACCGCGGAGCCGGCCGACCTCGCGGGCTGCGACGCCGTCATCGAGGCGGTCTTCGAGGACATCGGCCTCAAGCACAAGGTGTTCAAGGAGATCCAGCACATCGTCGCGCCCGACGCGCTGCTGTGCTCCAACACCTCCACGCTGCCCATCACGCTGCTGGCCGAGGGCGTCGAGCGCGACCGGGACTTCATCGGGCTGCACTTCTTCTCGCCGGTCGACAAGATGCCGCTGGTGGAGATCATCAAGGGGGAGCGGACCGGCGACGAGGCGCTGGCCCGCGCCTTCGACCTGGTCCGCCAGATCAAGAAGACCCCGATCGTGGTCAACGACTCGCGCGGCTTCTTCACCTCCCGTGTGATCGGCCACTTCATCAACGAGGGCGTGGCGATGATCGGCGAGGGCCTCGACCCGGCGTCCGTCGAGCAGGCCGCCGCCCAGGCCGGCTACCCGGCCAAGGTGCTGTCCCTGATGGACGAGCTGACCCTCACCCTGCCGCGGAAGATCCGCGCGGAGACCCGGCGGGCGGTCGAGGAGTCCGGCGGCACCTGGCAGCCGCACCCGGCCGACGAGGTCATCGACCGGATGGTCGACGAGTTCGGGCGCCCCGGCCGCAGCGGCGGTGCCGGCTTCTACGAGTACGGCGAGGACGGTCGGCGCGCGGGTCTGTGGCCCGGACTGCGCGAGCACTTCGCCGTGGAGGGGGCCGGTATCCCGTTCATCGACATGCAGGAGCGGATGCTCTTCGCCGAGGCGCTGGACACCGTCCGCTGCTTCGAGGAGGGCGTGCTCACGTCCGTCGCCGACGCCAACATCGGCTCCATCTTCGGCATCGGCTTCCCGGGCTGGACCGGCGGCGTGATCCAGTACATCAACGGATACCACGGTGGGCCAGGGCGGGAGGAACTCGTCGGTCTGCCCGGATTCGTGGCCCGCGCCCGCGAGCTGCAGGCGGCCTACGGCGACCGGTTCGCGCCGTCGGCGCTGCTGGTCGAGAAGGCCGAGAAGGGCGAGAAGTTCAGCGACTGACGGGTCACGGGGCGGGCCCGCCGCGGCCCCGCCCCGTCACTCCGGCGGGATCTGCGGGCCGCCGTCCCGGCGGCCCGCCTCGCCCTCCTTGCCGAACCACTCCCGCAGCTCCTGCTTCATCGACCGCTGGAAGGCGGTGACCAGTGCCTGCACCACCATCGGCTGCATATGGGCGGAGAGCGACTTCATCCGCGCCATCTCCTCCTCGTCCGGCCCGCCGTCCCGGTACGGCTCCCATACCTCGTCCTTGAACAGCCGGCTCAGCTCGCGGGCCGCCGAGCGGGTGTGCTCGATGACGACGGTGCGCGCCGCGAGGATGGTCTCCAGCGCGATCGGCACGTCCAGCAGCCGGGTGCCCAGGTGCAGCAGACCGGGGTCGACGCGGAAGACCCGCGGGTCCTCGGTCCGTACGAGCACGCTCATCGCCGCCAGCCGGTCCAGGTCCTCCTCGGTCAGCTGCCGGCCGACCCGGCGCTCCAGCTGCTCCCGGGTGGCGTCCTCGGCCTTGTCCGGAACCCAACTCGCCACCAGCGCACGGTGGATGGCCAGGTCCTGGGCGCTCAGATCGGGCGGCAGCTGCGCCAGGTAGCGTTCGATGGCCGAGAGCGTCAGGCCCTGGTGCTGGAGCTCCTCGATGAGCGCGAGCCGTGAGAGGTGGTCGGGGCCGTAGCGGCCGACCCGGCGCGGACCGAGCTCCGGCGGCGGCAGCAGACCGCGGGTGCTGTAGAAGCGGATCGTGCGGACCGTCACCCCGGCACGGGCGGCCAGTTCGTCGACGGTCAGACCGGTGGCGGACTCCATCATGTTCAACAGTATTGCTGTCTCACCACTCTTGTGAAACCTTCTGGAACCTTCCCGACCGCGCCGCGTCCGCAGTCGGCGCCGCGGTTCGGTCCGCAGAGCAGGCCCACATCATCAGGAGGCCGCGTTGACCACGACCCTGCGCATGCCCGGTGCACCGGACGAACTCACCCTCCCCGCACTGCTGTTGCGCAACGCCGAGGACCACGGGGAGCTGCCGGCGCTCTCCTGGCGCGGTGCCGAGGACGCCGGCTGGGACACGCTGAGCTGGGCCGAGGCGCGCCAACGGGTCGCGGAGCTGGCCGCCGGATACCGCTCGCTCGGCGTACACCGCGGGGAGATCGTGCTGCTCATGATGGGCAACCGCCCCGAGCACTGGCTCAGCGATCTCGCCCTGGTGCACCTCGGAGCGATCCCGGTGACGGTGTACGGCACCGCCGCGTCCGAGCAGATCGCCCATATCGCCCGGCACAGCAGGGCCCGCTTCGCCGTCCTGGAAGGCCCGCACGAGCTGGGGCGCTGGGAGCCGCTGCTCGACGACGCCGCCGCCCGGCTGGAGCGGCTGGTGGTCGTCGAGCCGGGGGAGACGGCCGGTGACGGCCGGCGGGAGAGCTTCGCGGCGCTGGCCCGGCGGGGTGCCGAGCGGTACGACCCCGAGGCGTTCGAGGAGGGGTGGCGGCAGGTGCGGGCCGGCGACCCCCTGACCGTCGTCTACACCTCCGGCACCACCGGTGATCCCAAGGGCGTGCTGGTCAGCCAGCGCAATGTGCTGCTCAACGCGGTGGCCCTGGACGCGGTGGTGGAGCTGCCCGATCACGCCGAGCACCTCTGCTACCTCCCCTTCGCGCATATCGCCGAGCGGATGCTGGGCAGCTATCTGCCGGTCTTCCGGGCCGGGCACGTCTATCTGTGCGGGGATCCGTCGGCGGTCGCCCGGACCGCGCGCGAGCTGCGTCCGACGGAGTTCTTCGGGGTGCCGCGGGTGTGGGAGAAGCTGGCGGCGTCGGTGCGGGCCGCCCTCGCGCTGCTCCCCGAGGAGCGGCGGGCGGCGGTGGCGGCGGCGGGGGAGTGCGCCCGGGCGTATGTCGACTGCCGGGAGCGCGGCGAGCGCCCCGGCGATGCGCTGGCGGAGGCGTACGGCAGGGCGAAGGCCGAGGTGCTCGATCCGCTGCTGGCGCAGGCCGGCTTCGACCGCCTGGTGTGGACGGCGAGCGCCTCCGCGCCGATGCCCCCGGACGTGGTGCGGTTCTGGGCCGGTCTGGGCATCGTGGTCATGGATGCCTGGGGGCTGACAGAGACGGCGGGGGTGTGCACCGCGAACGGCCCCGGCGCGTTCCGGCTGGGTTCGGTCGGCCGTCCGATCGACGGCGTCCAGGTGCGTACGGCCGACGACGGGGAGATCGAGGTCCGGGGCCGGACGGTGTGCGAGGGGTATCTGCGGGCCGACGGATCGGTGGAGCCGGTGACCGGCGCCGATGGCTGGTTCGCGACGGGTGACATCGGCCGGGTCGATGGGGACGGCTTCCTCTGGCTGACCGACCGCAAGAAGGAAATGATCGTGACCTCGACGGGCAAGAACGTCTCGCCCGCGCTGGTGGAGAACCTCCTCAAGGAGCATCCGCTGATCGGGCAGGCGCTGGTGCACGGCGATGGCCGGTCCTATCTGGTCGCGCTGCTGGTCCTGGACGGGGAGCTGGCCCCGGCCTGGGCGGCGCGGCGCGGCATCGAGGGGACGCTGCGAGAGCTGGCCGGGCATCGGGAGGTAAGGGCGGAGGTCGAGCGGGCCGTCGCGGCGGCGAATTCACGCCTGAACAGAACTGAACAGGTCAAGAAGTTTTCGCTGCTGAGTGAGGAATGGGGTCCGGAATCGGGTGAACTGACGCCCTCCTTGAAATTGCGTCGCCGGATAATTACCGCCAAATACGGACAAATCTTGGATGGCCTATACACGCTGTGATCTTGCCCACAGACGGGGGGCCGCTCTTCAGGGAAGGTGTGCCGTCGGCCGCCGCGCGATCCGCGGGATCCGGCCATCGCTCAAGCGCCTGCCTCGTAGGCGACGCCTGCCCGAAAGCGAGTACCACCAGCAGTGAGCACAGAAACCGTCACCGAGACAGCCCACAGGTCACCTGACGGGGGGAGCGCCGCGCAGCAGGATGCGGGCGATGCGGGCTACAGCAAGGGCCTCAAGGGCCGGCACATCAACATGATCGCCATCGGTGGGGCGATCGGAACCGGCCTCTTCCTGGGCGCCGGCGGACGGTTGCACTCCGCGGGACCCGCGCTGGCCGTCGCCTACGCCGTCTGCGGCCTCTTCGCCTTCTTCGTCGTGCGGGCCCTGGGCGAGCTGGTGGTGCACCGCCCCTCGTCCGGTTCGTTCGTCTCCTACGCCCGTGAGTTCCTGGGCGAGAAGGGTGCCTACGTCGCCGGCTGGATGTACGTCGTCAACTGGTCGACGACCGGTATCGCCGACATCACCGCGATCGCGCTCTACACCCACTACTGGAGCCTGTTCACCGACATCCCGCAGTGGGTGATGGCGCTGATCGCCCTGGCGGTCGTGCTGTCGGTGAACCTGATCTCGGTGAAGATCTTCGGTGAGCTGGAGTTCTGGTTCGCGATCATCAAGGTCGCCGCGCTGGTCGTCTTCATGTTCATCGGCATCTTCCTGCTGGCCACCCAGCACCCGGTCGACGGCCATACGCCGGGACTGAATCTGATCACCGACCACGGCGGTCTCTTCCCGACCGGCCTGCTCCCCGTGGTGATCGTGCTCCAGGGTGTCGTCTTCGCCTACTCCGCGGTCGAGCTGGTCGGTGTCACCGCAGGTGAGACCGGTGAGCCGCAGAAGGTCGTGCCGAAGGCCGTCAACTCCATCATGTGGCGGGTGGGCATCTTCTACGTCGGCTCCGTGGTGCTGCTCGCGATGCTGCTGCCCTGGAACAAGTACACCGGCGGCGAGAGCCCCTTCGTGACGGTGCTGTCCAACGTCGGCGTCCCGGCGGCGGGCGATGTGATGAACCTGGTCGTGCTGACCGCGGCGATGTCCAGCCTGAACTCCGGGCTGTACTCGACCGGCCGCATCCTGCGCTCCATGTCGATGGCGGGCTCGGCGCCGAAGTTCGTCGGCCGGATGAACCGCAACCAGGTGCCGTACGGCGGCATCATGCTCACCGCCGCGGTGTGTGTGCTGGGCGTCGCGCTCAACTACGTCGTGCCGGGCCAGGCGTTCGAGATCGTGCTGAACATCGCGGCGCTGGGCATCGTCAGCACCTGGTGCACGATCATGATCTGCCACATGGTGTTCGTGCGCCGCGCCAAGGCCGGTCTGGTCGAGCGCCCGCGCTTCCGGCTGCCGGGCACGCCGGTCACCGACATCGCCACCATCGCGTTCCTGATCGGCGTCATCGTGCTGATGTGGTTCGACGACGGTGTCGGCCGGCAGACCGTGCTGCTGATCCCGGTCATCGGCGCCGCGCTGGTCGCCGGCTGGTTCGCGGTCCGCGGCCGGGTCGCCCGGATCGCCGAGGAGCGCGAGCTGACGAAGTAGCCGCGCGGTAGCGGACACCCGAGGAATCGAGGGCGGTCGCAGAGGTCGAGAGACCTCCGCGACCGCCCTCGCGCTGTCCCGGGCGACCGGTCAGCCGCCGATCACCGGATAGTGGTCGGAGAGGTTGGTGTACGTGTAGTCCTTGCCCCAGCTGGAGACCGTCCAGGGCGCCGACTCCTCCTTGACCACCTCGTTCCGCCATCCGGCGGGCCGGGCGTGGCCGTTGCGGTGCAGGACGTAGTCCAGGTCCTCGCGGGGGTCGTCCGGGTAGCGGTACTTCGCGATGGAGTTGTCCTGGGTGTCGAAGGAGTACGGGTGGCCGGTGCGGCTGTCGGCGGGAGCCAGGTCGCCGTTGCCGAGCAGCGCGTGGTACTCGTCGCTGTGCGAGTCGATGTTGAGGTCGCCGGCGACCATGACCTCCTCGTCCGCCGGGATGTTCTTGGCGTCCAGGAAGGCGTCCATCTCCTTGAGCTGCTTGGCGCGGTCCGCCGCCGCCTCGCCCGCCTTGCAGCCCGAGTCGGTGGACTGGGTGTGGGTGCCGACGATGTGCACCTTGGTGCCGTCGACGTCCAACACGGCATAGACGAAGCCCTTGTTGGAGAGGGAATCCGCACCGCAGGCGTCCTTGTAGACGTACTGCTCCTTGCGCAGGACCGGCCACTTGCTCAGCAGCGTCACCCCGCCGTCCTCCGGGGCGGTGGCCGAGTACGCGCCGCCGGTGGCGTCCCAGCCGTCCTTGCTGCGGCCGACCACCGGGGTCTGGTGCGGATACTGCGCCGCGGCCCGGGACTTGAGGGCGTCGGAGGAGGAGTTGTCGAACGCCTCCTGGAGGACGACGACATCGTGGCCCTGGAAGAAGTCCGCGTCCGCGATCGCCTGCGCCCGGTGGTCCTGGCCCCAGTTGGGGTAGAGGTTCTTGCTCATGAGGAAGGCGTTGTAGGTGAGTACCTTCAGATGAGGGGCGGTGGCTGCCGAACTGGGGGACGCGGCGGCGAGGGTGACGGCGGCCAAGGCGGCGGCTGCCGCGGCTGCCCGGGACACGCGCAGCGGAGAAGGCGACACGGGGACTCCCTGTGGGGTGGGGGTGAGTTCCGGCGACGCACATCAAATCAGCTGGGGTTACTTCGAGGTAACCATCCGGGGGCAACGAGATGGAGGGGAACGGGATTTACCGTTCGAGGCGGATGACCGGCCGCGGTCGCGAGCGGGGGCGACCGGTGCCAGGTCGGTGGCCGGGCGAGTGGGGCGCGGTGGCCGCAGGGCGGTCCGGTGGCGGGCCGCGGCGCCGGCGCTACGGTGATCTGCGGGAAGGCGCGCCGGCCGGGGAAGGGCCCCTGCCCGCGGGCCGCCGAGAGCGGCCGTATGATGACTAATACCATGAATACGGTGGAAACATACCCAAAACCCCCGCCGGTCGGAGGTGTGCTCTGGTCGATGGTCGGGGACATCCGCATGCTGCTCACCCTGCCGCCGGCGCTGGCGATGCAGGTCGCGCACCCGGCGGTGGGCGCCGGCGTGGACGATCACTCCGTCTTCCGCACCGACCCGTGGGGCCGCGGCGAGCGCTCGCTGACCTCGCTGCAGCTGTGGGTGTACGGCGGTGAGGGCGCGGCCGAGGAGGGCCGGCGGCTGCGGCGGCTGCACCGGACGATCCAGGGCACCGACGCCCACGGCCACAGGTACCACGCGCTGACCCCCGCCTACTACGCCTGGGTGCACGCCACCGGCTACCCCGTCTTCCGGTACGCCCAGCGCTACCTCGGCCGCCCCTTCACCGAGGCGCAGGAGCGCCAGCTCTACGCGGAGTGGCTCCAGGTCGGCCGGATCCTGGGTATCCACGACCGCGATATGCCGCAGACCATCGAGGAGTTCTGGCCTTACTACCGCAAGGTCCTCGACAACGACCTCGAAGCCACCGTGGTGGTAAGGGAGTTGATCGCGACCGACCCGCCGCTGCCGGTCCCCGACCGCGGCCCGCGCTGGCTGCGGCTGCTGCTCCGGCTCAGCTGGCCGTGGCTGCGCCCGCGGTTCGCCCGCTTCCGGCGGTTCGTCACGATCGGGCTGATGCCGCCGGACGCCCGGCAGGCCATCGGCCTGGAGTGGACCGATGCGCAGGAGCGCCGGCTGCGCCGCTTCGGGCGGGTGGTCCGCGCGGTGGTCCCGGCCCTGCCGGAGCGGCTGCGCTTCATGCCGATCGCGCGCCGGGCCCGCCGGGCGGCGCGGACGTAGCCGCGTACGAACGGAGCCGGGGGCGGGAAACCCGCCGCCCCCGGCTCCGGACGGTTCACCCGACCACGGATCAGTGGCCGTGCACCCCGTGCACGTCGTGGGTGGCCGCGATCTGCTTCCACGACCTGGGCTGGGCGACCGGCCCGCGCTGCGCGCCGAGCGCCTGCCGGGCCGCGCCCGCCGCCGGCCGCTGCGGCTGGAACAGCCAGGTGTCGAAGAAGTCGGCCAGCTGCTTGCCGGACTTCTGCTCGGCGAACTTCACGAAGTCGGCCACCGAGGCGTTGCCGTACGCGTGCTCCGTCTGCCAGGACTTGAGGATGTCGAAGAAGACCTTGTCGCCGACCTTGTTGCGGAGCGCCTGGAGGGTCAGCGCGCCACGGTCGTAGACGGCGCCGTCGAACTGGTTCTCCGCGCCCGGGTTGCCCGGCTTGACCTTCCAGAACGGGTCATCGGCAGGGTGCTGGGCGTAGACGTAGTCCGCCAGCTCCTGAGCGGTGCCCTCGCCCTCCTTCTCCGACCACAGCCACTGGCTGTAGGCGGCGAAGCCCTCGTTGATCCAGATGTCCTTCCAGTCCTTGAGCGAGACGTTGTCGCCGTACCACTGGTGGGCCAGCTCATGCACCACGACCGAGACGTTCGTACCGCGGTCGAAGGCCTTCTTGCCGTAGAAGGGGCGGGTCTGGGTCTCCAGCGCGTACCCGGCCGGCACGTTGGGAACGTAGCCGCCGACCGCGTTGAACGGGTAGGGGCCGAAGACGCTCTCCAGCCACTCGGTGATCTCGGTGGTGCGCTCGATGCTCGCCCGCGCCGACCCCTCGTTCGCGCCGAGGTCCTTGCTGACGGCGTTGATCACCGGCAGGCCGTTCGCGGTCTTGTCGGTGGTGATGTCGAACTTGCCGACGGCCAGCGTCGTCAGGTACGTCGCCTGCGGCTTGTCCGAGCGCCAGTTGTAGCGCGTCCAGCCGAGCTTGGAGGACTGTGAGGCCAGTACGCCGTTGCTCAGGGCCTGGGTGCCGTCCGGGACCGCCACCGAGATGTCGTAGGTGGCCTTGTCGGTCGGGTGGTCGTTGCTCGGGTACCACCACACGGCGGCGTCCGGCTCCTGCGCCACCACACCGCCGTCGGGCGTACGGGCCCAGGCGGAGTAGCCGTCTATCTTCAGCTCGGAGGGCTTGCCCGCGTAGCGGACCACCACGCTGATCTGCCTGCCCTTCTCCAGCGGCGTGGCCGGGGTGACCTCCAGCTCGTGCTTGCCGGACGTGGCGAAGGCGGCCTTCTTGCCGTTGACCCGGATCTCGCTGACCTTCAGGCCGAAGTCCAGGTTGAAGCGGGAGAGGTCCTGGGTGGTCTTGGCGAGCAGCGTCGCCGTACCCTCCAGCAGGTCCGTCTTGGGCTGGTACTTCAGGCGCAGGTCGTAGTGGGAAACGTCGTATCCGCCGTTTCCGCTCTCCGGGTAGTAGGTGTCGCCCACACCGGGAGCGCCGGGCGAGAAGTCGGCCGCCGATGCCGGGATCGCCAGCAGCAGGCTGAGCGCGGCCGCGCCCGGGACGAGGAGTCTGTGACGCACGAGTCCTCCAACTCGTAGGGGGGATGGCTCGCTTCAGACCCTATGCAGTCCTTCGGGCCGGAGTCATGTACATGGCCCGATCTGACATATGACCGACATGAACCACCATCTGCCCCGGTGGCCCTTCGCGCCACCGGCCCCCCCACCGGCACCGAACGCGCCGCCGCGTTCACCCGCACTCTTACGCCGGCGAGTTGCGCCGCGCTACCGTCCGCCCGTGACGAATCCTGCGCGGTTCCCCCGCATGCCCTTCACAGCGCTCGTGCTGGCGGCCGTCGCCGCCCTGCTGTCCGCCCTGATCGGGCCGGCCACCGCGCAGGCGGCGCCCGGCGAGAGCAGACCCGTGTACTCCTACGACCGCGCGATACGCGCCTCGGTCTGGGTCGACACCGGGCTCGACGGCGACGAGGACGGGCGCACCGACCGCGTCGCCGTCGACATCGTGCGGCCCTCCGAACCGGCCAGGGAGGGCCGCCGGGTCCCGGTGATCATGGACGCCAGTCCGTACTACTCCTGCTGCGGACGCGGCAACGAGAGCCAGAAGAAGACCTACGACGAACGGGGCCGGCCGGTCCAGTTCCCGCTCTACTACGACAACTACTTCGTGCCGCGCGGCTATGCGGCGGTCCTGGTCGACCTGGCCGGCACCAACCGCTCGGACGGCTGCGTCGACGTCGGCGGCCGCTCCGACATCCAGTCGGCCAGGGCCGTCGTCGACTGGCTGGGCGGCCGGGGCCGCGCCTACAGCGCCCGCAGCGGAGGCAGACCCGTCACGGCCGACTGGTCCAACGGCAGCACCGGCATGATCGGCAAGAGCTGGGACGCCACCATCGCCAGCGGCGTCGCGGCCACCGGCGTCAAGGGCCTCAAGACCATCGTCCCGATCGCCGGCATCTCCTCCTGGTACGACTACTACTTCGCCAAGGGCGCCCCGCTCTACGACTCGGGCCCGGACTCCCTCGCGCGCCTGGTCGAGAGCCCCGACGCGCAGCGAGGCTGCGCCGCCGTACAGCGCAAGCTCGTCGAGGGCGCACCGCGCAGCGGCGACTGGACCGGACTGTGGACCGAACGGGACTACGTCCGCGACGCGGGCAAGGTCCGGGCCAGCGTCTTCATGGTGCACGGCATGCAGGACCTCAACGTCCGCACCCGGAACGCCGGCCAGTGGTGGGACGCGCTCGCCCGGCACGGCGTCGAGCGCAAGATCTGGCTCTCCCAGACCGGGCACGTCGACCCCTTCGACTACCGGCGCGCGGACTGGGTCAAGACCCTGCACCACTGGTTCGACCACTATCTGATGGGCTACGACAACGGCATCGACCGCGCCCCGATGGCCGATATCGAACGCTCGCCCGGCAAGTGGACCACCGACCCGCAATGGCCCGCCCCCGGCACCTCCGCGACCACCGTCCGGCCGCGCGGCGGCAGCGCCCCCGGCGTCGGCGTCCTGGGCACCGAGCAGGCCCCGCCGGGCACCACCGAGAGCTTCACCGACGACCCGCGGCTGAGCGAGGCCGACTGGGCCGCGCACATCGACGAACCCACGGCGGCCAAGGCCGGGTTCACCACCGGGCCGCTGCGCGCACCGCTGCGGCTGTCCGGCTCCGGCACGGTCACCGTGACCGCCACGCCGTCCACCACGACCGCCCACCTCTCCGCCGTCCTGGTCGACCTCGGCCCCGACACCATCCGCGACTACGCCGACGAGGGCGAGGGCATCACCACCCTCGACCGGGTCACCTGCTGGGGCGAGGGGACCAAGGGCGACACCGGCTGCTTCAAGGAGACCGCCGCCGACACCCGGAAGGTCGGGCACACGGTCTTCAGCCGCGGCTGGGCCGACCTCGGCAACTACGCCGATCCGCACAAGGGCCGCCCGCTCACCCCCGGCAAGCCCTACACCCTCACCCTGGACCTCGCCGCGAGCGACCACGTCGTGCCCGCCGGGCACCGGCTCGCGCTGATCGTGGCCGGGACCGACGCCGGCCTGATCGACCCGCCCTCCTCCCGGCCGCGGCTCACCCTCGATCTGGCCCGCACCTCCGCCGAACTGCCGCTGACCGGCGGCGCCCCGGCCTTCGCACGGGCCATCGGGGGCGCGCCCCGGCAGGCGGAGGACACGGGTCCGCGGTACGGGATCGCACCGCCGCACTCGATCAGCCGGATGCCGCACGCCGGATGACCGGGGCCGCCCCGCAGCGGGCGGCCCGGCTCCACCCCCACCGCACCCCCACCCCCCACCGCTCCACCAAGGGAGGCACCCTCTCGTGATACTCCGCTCCCGCCGCCTGGCCCTCGGGTCCCTGGCGTTCACCCTGACCGCCGCGCTCAGCGCCGCCCTGTCGGCCTCGCCCGCCGGCGCGGCCGGAAACCGGGCACCCCGTACGGGATTTGAAACCAGCCAGGGCGCCCGCTGGACCAGTCAGCCCGAGGAGCAGGAGTTCCTCGCCACCGTCGACCGCGCCACCCCGCGCGTACGGGTCGACCGGATCGGCACCACCCGGCAGGGCCGCCCGCTGCAGCTCGTACGCATCGGCGCCCCGGCCCCCAAGACCCCGGCGGAGGTACGGCGCGGCAACTCCGTGCTGCTGATCTGCTCCCAGCACGGCGACGAGCCCTCCGGCCGCGAGGCATGCCTCGCCACCGTCCGCGACCTCGCCTACGCCAAGGACCCGGCGACCCGGCGCTTCCTGGAGCGCACCACCGTGCTGGTCGTACCGACCGCCAACCCCGACGGCCGGGCCGCGGACACCCGCGGCAACTCCGACGGGGCGGACATCAACCGCGACCACCTCGCCCTGCGCACCGCCGAGGCCCGCGCGATGGCCGCGGTCATCCGCGACAACCGCCCCGACACCCTCTACGACCTGCACGAGTACGGCCCCACCGCCCCGTACTACATGAAGGACGTGCTCTCGCTCTGGCCGCGCAACCTCAACACCTCGGACGCGGTGCACCGCGAAGCCGCCTCGCTCTTCGGCGACTTCCTCGGGCCCGCCGTCCGCAACGCCGGATTCAGCACCGGTGTCTACGGCATCTGGACCGACCCGGAGACCGGCGACCCCGTCCAGCAGGTCGCGGGCGACGGCCAGGAGCGCATCCTGCGCAATACCGCCGGTGTCAAGGGATCCGTCGGGCTGCTCGTCGAGACCCGCGTCGACCCGCTCACGGACGCCGAGAAGGCCGACACCGCGCTCAACAACAGACGCCGGGTGAAATCCCAACTGGCCGCGCTGAAGGGCCTGTTCGCCTTCGCCGATCGGCACCGTGCCCGCGTCGAAGCGGCCACCGCCACCGCCCGGCTCGCCGGCTACGCCGACCGCGGACCGGTCTACCTCGGCGGTGCGGACAACGAACCCGCCCCCGACGGGCGGATCCTGTCCGACCCGCCCTGCGGATACCGCCTGGACGCCGAGCAGTTCGCCGGGCTCAAGGACGAGCTGGACCTGCACGGCGTGACCTACCGGAGCGACCGGGGCGGCGGCGCGCTCGTCCCGCTGCGCCAGTCGCTGCGCGCCCTCGTTCCGCTGCTGCTGGACCGACGGGCCGATTATCACCTTACGGTCGCGACGCCCGTGGACGTCTGCCGTGGTGTGGTAGGGGGTAACGGGTAAGGAAAATATGGGCTATTGAAAGGTTGACTACGTGTCGAACGCAGACAAGGGGACGGGAGACGGGGGTGGCGCGCCATCGGTGGCGGACCTCCCCGTCGACCCGCTGCGGACCGGGCGCCCACACACCGACCGGGTGGTCTTCGGTGTGACCTCACTGCTCACCCTGGCGTTCATCGCCTGGGGAGCGACCTCGACCACCTCGCTCAAGAACGTGTCGACCACGATGCTGAACTGGGTGATCGACAACGGCGGCTGGGCCTTCGTGCTCTCCGCCTCCGGCTTCGTGATCTTCGCGATCTGGCTGGCCGTCAGCAAGTACGGCCGGATCACCCTCGGCAAGGAGGGCGAGGAGCCCGAATTCCGCACGGTGTCGTGGATCGCGATGATGTTCAGCGCCGGTATGGGCATCGGCCTGATGTTCTACGGCGTCAGCGAGCCGCTGGGGCACTTCACCACTCCACCACCGGGCACCGACCCCCAGGACGCCGCCCAGGCGATGGACACGGCGATGGCCACCACGCTGTTCCACTGGACGCTGCATCCATGGGCCATCTACGCGGTCGTGGGTCTGGCCATCGCGTACAGCTGCTTCCGGCGGGGGAGGCGGCAGACGATGAGCGCGGTGTTCAGCCCACTGATCGGTGAGCGGCGGGCGAGCGGCTGGGGCGGCCGGGTCATCGACATCCTGGCCATCTTCGCCACCCTCTTCGGCTCCGCGGCCTCGCTCGGCCTCGGCGCGCTGCAGATCGGCAGCGGCATCAAGGTGCTCGGCTGGATGGACAGTGTCAGCACCACCCTGCTGGTCGGCGTCATCACCGTGCTGACCATCGCCTTCATCCTGTCCGCGGTCTCCGGCATCGCCAAGGGCGTCCAGATGCTGTCCAACATCAACATGGTGCTGGCGCTGATCCTGGCGGTCTTCGTCTTCGTGGTCGGACCGACCATCCTCATCCTCAACCTGGTGCCGACCTCCCTCGGCTCGTTCCTCGGCGAGCTGCCGCAGCTGGCCGGCCGTACGGAGGCCAGCAGCGGCAGCGACGTGGGCGGCTGGCTGCGCAGCTGGACGGTGTTCTACTGGGCGTGGTGGATCTCCTGGACGCCCTTCGTGGGCATGTTCATCGCCCGGATCAGCCGCGGCCGGACGATCCGTCAGTTCATCGGCGGGGTCATCCTCGTACCGAGCGTGGTCAGCCTGCTGTGGTTCGCGGTGTTCGGCGGCTCGGCCATGAAGCTCCAGGACGCAAAGCAGCTCAGCGGTTCGACCACACCCGAGGGTCAGCTCTTCGACGTGCTGCACCAGTACCCGCTCGCCACGCTCACCAGCATCCTCGTGATGATCCTGGTCGGGATCTTCTTCGTCTCCGGCGCCGATGCCGCCTCCATCGTCATGGGCACCCTCTCGCAGCGGGGAACCTTCGAACCGAGCCGACTGGTGGTGGTGTTCTGGGGCGTGGTGACCGGCGCGGTGGCCGCGATCATGCTGCTGATCGGCGGCGGCTCGGGCGATGCGCTGACCGGACTGCAGAACCTCACGATCCTGGTCGCGGTGCCGTTCCTGCTCGTGATGATCGTCATGTGCTGGGCGCTGATGCGGGATCTGCGCAGCGATCCGCTGATCGTGCGCGGCCAGAAGGGCGAGGAGGCCGTAGAGATGGCCGTCATCGCGGGCCATGAACGCTACGACGGGGACTTCGAGTTCCAGATCATGCCCGGCGGCAGCACGAACGGCGCCACCGCCGAGGTGACGGAAGGCGGCCAGGACCTATCGGACAGGGCCTAGGGCCGCAGTCGGGTCCTTGGGCTTCGTGGAGGGTCGGTGGCCGGTGCCGCCGGCCCTCCACGGGCCTGAGGTCTCGGGCCGAGCGTCGCGGACGCGCCTCGGGCCGGCTGGGCCCTACCGCCTCAGGCGTCCCGCACCAGCCGCACCACCTCGTCCGCGCATCCCCACGCCACGGTCACCCCCGCGCCGCCGTGCCCGTAGTTGTGCACGCACAGCGCTCCACCGGGCAGCTGCTCCGCCTCCAGGCGCACGGACGGCCGGGCCGGGCGCAGCCCCACCTTGTGGGCCAGGACCCGGGCCCGCGCCACCTTCGGGAAGTACCGCGCACAGCGCGCCACGATCGCGTCGGCGACCGCCGGATCCGGCTCCCGCAACCAGGCGTTCTCCCGCGCCGTACCACCCAGCACCAGGCCGTACGGCTGCGGCAGCGCATACGCGGTGTCCGCCGCTCCCGATTCCGCGGCCACGAACCACTCCCGCACGCCAGGGTTCTCCACGATCACCAACTGCCCCTGAACGGGGTGCACTTCGTGATCCGGTACCAGGCTCCGCGCGCCCAGCCCCGAGCAGTCGACGACCACGGCCGCCGCCCGGCCCGCCTCGTCCAACGACCGCACCTCGCGCCGTTCGACCACCCCGCCCGCCGCGGCCAACCTCCGCTCCAGATAGCGCAGATGTGTCGGCATGTCGACGAGCGGGGTGCGGGCCCGCCACCCCGACGCGCACCCCTCGAAAAGCTCGTCCGCGCCCGCCCGCCGCAGCCCGGGCACGGCGTCGTACCAGGCCGCAAGACCGTCGTCGGCGGCACTCGGGTCCGTCGAGGCGCTCGCCATCGTGCCGGTCACCATCCGGGCGCCGGTCTCCTGCGGCCGGTGCGCCAGCTCCGCCAGCACCTCGAAGGACCTGACGGACCACCGCACCGCGCGTGCGTAGGGCCGGATGCGATACGGCCAGCACAGCCCGCCGGCCACCGCCGAGGTCGTGGCGGCCGTCGCGTCCCGGCTCACCACCCGTACCCGGTGCCCGCCCTCCGCCAGCGCGATCGCCGACGTCAGCCCGATCACGCCCGCGCCGATCACCCATACGTCATCCGTGTTGAGCGTCATGGCGGGATGGTAGGCGGGGCCCGGTGGAGCGCGCGCCCGCCGGGGAGCACCAGGGCGAAGCCGCCCGCCCGTCCACCGTTCGTGATCTTGCAGTAAGCCTCCGGACGTGGCCCGGACAGGCCCTAGGCTGGTACCAGCCCCGTCGGCCGCTGTCGCCCCTCGGATTCCGCTCGCCGTCCATCCGTACGCCGTCGTCTGAGGAGGCCCATGCCCCGCGCGCCGCGCGCCGTGCCCGCCTGGTTGGCGCACCCGTTCCGCTGGCAGCGGCTGCCCGTGCCCTGGGCCGCCGTCGCCCGCGGTGCGCTGTGCGCGGGGCCGCTGCTCGGGGCGGGCATCGCGACCGGCCATCCGGCGCCCGGCGTGCTGGCCGGACTCGGCTCGATGCTGGCCGGCGTCAACGACCGCCCCGGCACCCGCCGTACCGGCATCGTCCACATCGGGCTGCCCGCCCTCGCCTCGGCGCTCGGCATGCTGATCGGCGCCTCGCTCCAGGCGGCCGGTGCGGGCTGGTGGATCGTGCCGGCGCTGTTCGCGGTCGGCTATGTCTCCGGCGCGGGCAGCGTGGCGGGGCCGGTGCGCTCCAACGCCGGTATGCAGATGCTGGCCACCACCATCCTCGGCGCCGGAATGCCGCTGCCCGGAGCGCCCTGGACGAAGGCCCTCTACGTCCTCGCCGGCTGCCTGTGGTTGCTTCTGCTGCGCCTGGTGCTGCGCTCACCGCGTCCCGCGGGCGGCGCGCTCAGCGGCGAGCGGGCGGCGGTCGCCACGGTCTTCGACGCGCTCGCCGACGCCCTGGGCGCGGCCGGCGGAACCGGTGCCGAGCCCGCCAGGCGCCGGCTCACCGCGGCCCTGGACCGCGCCGACGAGGCCCTGCGGCTGCGCCGGCTGACCAGTCGGCTGCTGCGCCGCCCCGCCCGCACCGAAGAGCTGCTGCTGACCGAGCGGTGCGCCGCGGCCACCGCGCTGTGCGAGGCCAGCGTCGCGCTGCTGTGGGAGGCCCGGCCGCTGCCGTCCAGGGTCGCCGAGAGCCCCCGCCGGTTCGCCGAGGCGCTGCGCACCGGACGGCCACCGGGCCGGCTGTCCGCCCCCGAGGCCAGCACGGCCGCCCGCGGCGCCTTCGACCAGGCGCTGCTGGACGCGGCGGTGGTGTTCGCCCGCCGCGAGCCGCTGCCCCGCCCGGAGCGGGACCCGGAGCCGGATGCGAACGCGGCGACGGAGCCTGCGCCGCCCCCGTCCCCGCCCGGCCGTCCCACCGGGGCCGTCCCGGCCGGCCGCGCCCTCCACCGCATGCTGGGCGCCTTCGCACAGCGGTGGACCCGGCGCGGGCGCAGCCTGCTCGGCCCCGCCGGGCGGCACTACGGCCTCCGGGTCGCCGTCTGCATCGCCGCGAGCGCCGCGGTGGCCCTGCTGCTGCGCGCCGACCACTGGTACTGGCTCCCGGTGACCGCCACCTTCCTGGTCAAGCCGGATCTCGGGCCGCTGTTCTCCCGTACGGTCAACCGCTTCGCCGGGACCGTGGCCGGGGTGCTGGTCTTCGCCGGGGCGGGACTGCTGCTCACCGGGGAGTGGTGGCCGGCGCTGGTCGCCGGTGCGGGCGGTGCGCTGCTGCCGTTCGCCACCCGGCACTTCGCGCTGCAGACCGTGGCGATCACCCTCATGGTGCTGTCGTTCGTGGACGTCGGCGGGGCCGCCCCCACGGCCTTCGGCCAGGAGTACCCCCAGCTGACCGCGCTGCCCGCCGGCGAGCGGATCGTCGACACCTCCATCGCCTGCGTCATCGTGCTCGTCGTCGGGCATCTGCCCCAGCTGGCCGACCCGCGCCGCAGGGTCGGCCAGCGCGTCACCTCGGCGCTGCGCGCCACCGAGCGGTTCCTGCGGCACGTACTGGAGTCGGAGCCGGGAGCCGATCCCACCCGGCGGCTGGCGCTGCGGCGGGCCGCCTACCGGGCGCTGGCGGAGGCCAGGGCCGCGGCGGAGACCGCCGCGGCCGAACTCCTCGCCGCCCGCGACCGCAACCCCGACTGGCCGACCGTGGTCACCGCGGCCGAACGCATCGTCGACGCGGCGACCGCCTGCGCCGTACGCCTCGACCACGGCGCCCACCGTCCCGGCGCGCAGGAGTCCGAGCGGCTGTGCCAAGCGCTGTCCGCGATGGCCGACGCGCTGGAGGACCCGCGCCGCCGACGGGACACCACCGTGGCGGACCCCGATCTGCGCCCCGTTCCGGACTGCGCCACGCTCACGGATGTCGCGGCGGAGCTGGAACGCATGCGCGGGTACGCGGGCGCCGGCTGAGTCCGGCCGCCCCGCCCGCCACCAGGGCCGACGCCACCAGCAGCGCGCTGACCCACACCGGCGCCCGGTAGCCGAGCCCGGCGGCGAGGGCGGCCCCGCCCAGCCAGGGGCCGATCGCCGCGCCCACGTTCAGCGCGGCCGTGGCGAACCCGCCGGCCAGGGTCGGCGCCCCGGTCGCCGCGTAGAGCGCCTGCGCGATCAGGGTGGAGCCGACGGCGAACGAGAGGGCTCCCTGGACGAGGACGAGCACGACGGTCGCGGCCGGGCTCCCCGCCGTCAGTGCCAGGAGGGCCCACCCCAGGAGCAGGGCCGCCCCGCCCGTCACCAGGAGCCGTACGGGGCGGGTATCGGCCATCCGCCCGCCGAGGGCGACGCCGGCGAAGGAGCCCAGCCCGAAGAGCGCGAGGACGACCGGCACCCAGCCGGGTGCCAGGCCGGCGACGTCGGTGACCAGGGGCGCGAGGTAGGTGAAGGCGCAGAAGGTCGCACCGTTCACCAGGGCGCCCAGCAGCAGGGCGACCAACAGCCGCGGGGCGCGCAGCGCGCGGAGCTCCTGGCGGGCACCGGACGCACGGCGCACGGCCGCCGCGCCGGGCGTGCCCGTCGGGGCCGGCGCGCCCGTGGCGCCGTCGCCGGGCGTCGTGTCGTGGGCGTGCGGCGCGTGACGAGCGGCCTCGCGGCCGTCCCCGGCCGGTACCGACCGGACGATCGCGACGACGGCCGGCAGCGACACCAGGGCCACCGCCCAGAACGCCGAGCGCCAGCCCCACAGCCCACCGAGGAACGCACCGGCCGGTACGCCCGCGACACAGGCCATGGTGGTGCCGCCGAGCAGGACGGACGTGGCGCGGCCCTTGGCGTCCGGTGCCACCGCGGCCGTCGCGGTGGCCAGCGCCACCGCCAGGAACCCGGCGTTGGCCAGGGCCGCGACGACCCGCGTGGCCAGCAGCACCCCGTAGCCCGTGGTGACCGCCCCCACGACGTGGACCAGCAGAAACGTGATCAGGAAGGCCAGCAGCGCGCGGCGGCGCGGCCAGCGCAGGCTCAGCAGCGCCATCAGCGGCGCGCCGACGACCATTCCCACGGCGAAGGCCGAGGTCAGCGCGCCCGCGGCGGAGAGCGAGACACCCAGATCGGCGGCGATGCCGGGGAGGAGACCGGAGAGCATGAACTCGGAGGTGCCTTGGGCAAAGACGGCCAGTCCGAGCAGATACAGAAAGCAGGGCACAGCAATACTCCGCAACCACAAAGGATCGATACGGTGCGGCGGCAGGCGCGCACACGACACATGCGGCTACCGCGCGGAAAGGCGACCTGGCCGCTGAGTGGGGGCCGCACACAGGGGAGAGCCCGCGTCAGGTCGGAAGAAAGCCCGTACTACGGCGATCCGATGGCAGGGGAGCACAGCCGTGCTACGAGGCGGCGCGGGCCGGGCGGGATGTGCCGGGCACGCTCCATGGAGCGAACACGCCCCGTGGCGCGGACACTCCCTTCGGCTGGGCAACGCGAGAAGCCACCGGACGACCGGTGGCTAGCGTCTTGACGCCTCGGGGCTGGACATGGACGCAGGATAGCGAGCCCCGTTCACCCCGGCCACGCATTTTTTTTGCGGCCCGGCCGCGGCGGGCCCGGCCGCTCCGTCGACGCCGCGCCCGCGCCATCAACGGCGCGGCCGCCGGCCCGATCAGCCACCGACAGACGGCTGATCGGACTGACGGCCGCAGGAGTTGACGGTACGTCAGCAGGCGCTCGGGGAGCGCCGCTTCAGGGAACGAGACCTCAGCGCCCGCCCCGCTCCTTGCCCAGCAGGCCGGCCCGCCGCAGGGCGTCCGCCATCGCGTCGTTGGCCGGTCCCGCGTCGCGGCCGCCACGGCGCTCCCCGCCGCGCTGACCGCCGCCCTGCCGCTGCCGCGGCGCACCGCCCCGGCCGCCGCCCTCGCGCGCTCCGCGCCCGCCGCCCGCACCGCCGCGGCGCTGATCGGCGCCCGCCGAGGCGCCCTTGCCGGGCTCGTCGTCCAGCCGCAGCGTCAGCGAGATCCGCTTGCGCGGAATGTCGACGTCGAGCACCTTGACGCGCACGATGTCGCCCGGCTTCACCACGTCCCGAGGGTCCTTGACGAAGTTCTTCGACATCGCCGAGACATGGACCAGACCGTCCTGATGGACACCGATGTCCACGAACGCCCCGAAGGCGGCGACATTGGTCACCACGCCCTCCAGGAGCATCCCCGGCTGCAGATCGCCGATCTTCTCCACGCCCTCCTTGAAGGTCGCGGTCTTGAAGAC
Organism: Streptomyces sp. NPDC026575; assembly: GCF_055567415.1. Lineage (NCBI taxonomy): Bacteria > Bacillati > Actinomycetota > Actinomycetes > Kitasatosporales > Streptomycetaceae > Streptomyces > Streptomyces sp. NPDC026575. Next base: position 16,017 of record NZ_JBVHQM010000015.1, on the reverse strand, counting down.
CGGTCGCGGGTCGCGGCCCGGCTTCTCCAGTTCCGTCAGGATGTCGGTCACCGTCGGCAGACCGAAGGAGTCGTCGACGAAGTCCGCGGGCTTCAGCGCCCGCAGCACCGACGTGTTGCCGATCAGCGCGCCGACCTCGGTGGCCGCCGCCGTCACCATCCGGCGCACCACCGGGTACGCCTCGGGGTGCACGCTGGAGGCGTCCAGCGGGTCGTCGCCGCCGCGGATCCGCAGGAAGCCCGCGCACTGCTCGTACGCCTTCGGGCCGAGCCGCGCCACGTCCTTGAGGGCCTTGCGGGAGCGGAAGGGGCCGTTGCCGTCCCGGTGCGCGACGATGTTCTCGGCGAGGCCGGAGCTGATGCCGGAGACCCGCGAAAGCAGCGGCGCGGACGCGGTGTTGACGTCGACGCCGACGCCGTTCACACAGTCCTCGACCACGGCGTCCAGGGAGCGCGACAGCTTCACCTCGGACAGGTCGTGCTGGTACTGGCCGACACCGATCGACTTCGGGTCGATCTTGACCAGCTCGGCCAGCGGGTCCTGCAGCCGGCGGGCGATGGACACCGCGCCCCGCAGGGACACATCCAGCTCCGGCAGCTCCTGGGAGGCGAACGCGGAGGCGGAGTACACCGAGGCGCCGGCCTCGGAGACCATCACCTTCGTCAGCTTCAGCTCCGGCTGGGCGGCGATCAGATCGGCCGCCAGCTTGTCGGTCTCGCGGGAGGCGGTGCCGTTGCCGATCGCGATCAGCTCGACGCCGTGCTCCCGCGCCAGCTTCGCCAGTGTGGCCAGCGAGGCGTCCCACTTCTGCTGCGGTACATGGGGGTAGATGGTGTCCGTGGCGGCCACCTTGCCCGTCGCGTCCACCACCGCGACCTTCACGCCCGTACGGAAGCCGGGGTCCAGGCCCATCGTGGCGCGCGTTCCGGCGGGCGCCGCCAGCAGCAGATCGCGCAGGTTCGACGCGAAGACCCGCACCGCCTCGTCCTCGGCGGCCTGCCGCAGCCGCAGCCGCAGATCGATGCCCAGGTGCACCTGGACGCGGGTGCGCCAGGCCCAACGGACGGTGTCCTTGAGCCACTTGTCGGCCGGGCGGCCCCGGTCGGCGATGCCGAAGCGGTGCGCGATGGACTGCTCGTAGGAGCTGGGGCCCTCGGTGGCCTCCGACGGGGCCTCCGGCTCCAGGGTGAGATCGAGGATCTCCTCCTTCTCACCGCGGAACATCGCCAGCACCCGGTGCGAGGGCAGCTCGGTGAACGGCTCGGCGAAGTCGAAGTAGTCGGCGAACTTGGCGCCGGCCTCCTCCTTGCCCTCCCGCACCTTCGCCGCGACCTGCCCGCGCCCCCACATCCGCTCGCGCAGCTCGCCGATCAGATCCGCGTCCTCGCTGAACCGCTCGGTCAGGATGGCCCGCGCGCCTTCCAGGGCGGCGGCCGGATCGGCGACCCCCTTGTCGGCGTCCACGAACGCGGCGGCGGCCGCGGCCGGCTCCACCGACGGGTCGCTCAGCAGCCCGTCGGCGAGCGGCTCCAGGCCCGCCTCCCGGGCGATCTGCGCCTTGGTGCGCCGCTTGGGCTTGAACGGGAGGTAGATGTCCTCCAGCCGGGCCTTGGACTCGGCCCCGCGGATCTGCGCCTCCAGGGCGGCGTCCAGCTTTCCCTGGGACCGTACGGACTCCAGGATCGCGCTCCGGCGCTCCTCCAGCTCACGCAGATAGCGCAGCCGCTCCTCCAGCGAGCGCAGCTGCGCGTCGTCGAGCATCTCGGTGGCTTCCTTGCGGTAGCGCGCGATGAACGGGACGGTCGAACCACCGTCGAGCAGTTCGACCGCGGCCTTCACCTGCCGCTCCTTGACGCCGAGCTCCCCGGCGATCCTGGCTTCGATGGACCCGAGGGCCCCGATGGGCTCAGTGGCTGCCGTCACGTTGATCCTGCCCCGCCTTCCAGCGCTTGCTTGAGCCTGCATTGTGCCGGGTCGCGGGCGGGACTGTCGCGCCGCCCAGCCGTGCGCGCCGGGGTGTGAGAAGCCGCACGCACACCCCGGCGGAGCCGCCCCGCAGGGCCCCTTACTTGCCGAACAGCGCCGCGGGGAACGCGCCGGCGTTCATGGCGGTGGTGGTGAAGCCGGTCGCCAGCTCGGTGAGCCTGGCCACGCCGTCGGCGCCCAGGTGCTCGTACGGAGCCCGGTCCAGCCGGTCGGTCCGGACCTCCAGGTCCTTGCGCAGCTGGACGCCGGCCTCGGTCAACTCGCCCTCGGCGTCCAGCAGCCCGCGGGTGCGCAGCCGCTCCTGTGCGGCCTGCCAGTCCTCCTCCGCCCAGCCGCGGGTCGCCATGACACCGCGGTAGCTCATCCCGCGGCCGCTGGCGGTGTGGCTGACCAGCGCCTCCAGGCCGTCCAGTTCGGCGTCCAGCAGCGCCAGCAGGTGGCCGTCGCCGCGGTGTTCGCGCAGCAGCGTGGCGGCGTGCCAGTACGCCAGGTGCGGGGCGTCCGGTACGGGCAGGTCGGCATGCGCGGCGTACAGGGGCCGGGCGTGGCGGGTGCAGCCCTCGGTGGCACGCAGCGCCAGCTTCGCCGCCTCCGCCATCTCCGGCGACTCGACCGCCTCGTCGCCCAGGAGCCGGCGCAGCGTGGCGTCCACGGCGCGCAGCCGGGCGGCCAGCACGGCCTCGGGCGTGGTGACCGACCAGATGTGCGGGACATGCTGGGCGACGAGGTCGTGACGGAAGTTGTAGAAGGTGGCCGTGACCGTGCCGGGGCCCACCGCGCCCATGGCCGCCGACCGGCAGGCGAAGTAGCCGGCGCTGCGGTGCTCGATGCCGATCCGGGCCATCTCGGCCGGGAGTTCCGGCGCGAAGTAGTGCGTGGAGTGGAAGGGGTTGACGACGTTGTGGCAGGCCCGGCCGGCCTGTGCGGGCAGTGCGCTGGAAGAGGTCATGGAGGGCAGGGTACCGACCCGTCGGTATGCCTCGGTGGCAGGGGCGGCGCGACCGGCCGGACCTCCGCGCGTACCTGCCATGGCAGAAAAGGTGGGTTATCCGTCATTGCCGCCATCGGCCTCGCTGACCAGGATGGACGTATGGAACAGCGCGATGTGCTGGTCGTCCTCTTCGACGGCGTGCAGGCCCTCGACGTCAGCGGACCGGTCGAGGTCTTCCACGGTGCGGCCCTGGGAGCCCCGGGCGCCTACCGGATCCATACCGCCTCCCTGGACGGCGCCCCGGTCCGCACCACCAGCGGCCTGACCCTCGTACCCGACCTCACGCTGGCCGACGCCGGGGCGCCGGACACCCTGCTGGTGCCGGGCGGCCAGGGCACCCGGGCACCGGATCCCCGCCTGGTGGAGTGGCTGCGGGAACACGCCCACCGGGCCCGGCGCAAGGTCTCCGTGTGCAGCGGCGCGCTGCTGCTGGCCGAGGCCGGGCTGCTGGACGGCCGCCGCGCGACGACCCACTGGATGCTCTGCGACACCCTCGCCGAGCGGTTCCCCGCGGTGCGGGTCGAGCCCGAGCCGATCTACGTACGGGACGGCGACCTGGCCACCTCGGCGGGCGTGACGGCCGGTATCGACCTCGCGCTGGCCCTGGTGGAGGAGGACCACGGCCGGGACCTGGCGCTGACCGTCGCCCGGCACCTGGTGGTCTTCCTGCGGCGGCCGGGCAACCAGAACCAGTTCAGCGCCCAGCTCGCGGCCCAGACCGCACAGCGGCGGCCGCTGCGCGACGTCCAGCAGTGGATCACCGAGAACCCGGCCGCCGACCTCTGCGTCGACGCCCTCGCCGGCCGCGCCGGGCTCTCCCCGCGGCACTTCGCCCGCGCGTTCCGCGACGAGGTCGGCATGACGCCGGGCCGCTATGTCGACCGGGTGCGGCTGGAAGCCGCCCGCCGCTGCCTGGAGGACACCGTCGACGGCATCGAGCAGATATCGCGCCGCTGCGGCTACGGCACCCCGGAGGCGATGCGCCGCGCCTTCCTGAAGGTCCTGGGCGCCTCCCCGGCCGAATACCGGCGCCGCTTCCGTCCGGCCGGAGCGGCCCCGCAGCCGGCCTGACCCACCGACCCGTCACACCCCTTCCGTCCCTTGCGTCACCACGACCGACAGGAACCCACATGCAGATCGCCATCCTTCTCTACGACCGCTTCACCGCCCTGGACGCCATCGGCCCCTACGAGACGCTCAGCCGGCTCCCGGGGGCGGAGACGGTGTTCGTCGGCGAGCGCACCGGCACCTACCGCAACGAGGTCGGCTCGCTGGGGCTGGTCGCCGACACCACGCTGAGCGAGGTCACCGCGCCGGACATCCTGGTCGTCCCCGGCGGCCCGGGGCAGCTGGCGCAGATGGACAACGGCCCGCTGCACGACTGGATCCGCGCCGTGGACGCCGGCACCACCTGGACCACCTCGGTGTGCACCGGTTCGCTGATCCTGGGGGCCGCGGGCCTGCTCAAGGGCCGCCGGGCGACCTCCCACTGGCTCGCGCTGGACCAGCTGCCGGCCCTGGGCGCCGAGCCGACCGGGGAGCGGGTGGTCTTCGACGGCAAGTACGTCACGGCGGCCGGCGTCTCGTCCGGCATCGACATGGGACTGGCCCTGTCGGGCCGGATCGCCGGGGACACCGTCGCCCAGGCGATCCAACTCGGCACCGAGTACGACCCGCAGCCGCCCTACGACGCGGGCGCCCCGGACAAGGCGCCGGCCGAGGTCGTCGCGCTGCTGCGGGAGCGCAGCCGGTTCCTCCTGACCGGCGAGGACACCGGGGCGTAAGGCCCGGGGCCGGGGGCGTCAGCCCGTCGGCCAGGTGAAGCGCGGCGCCCGGCGCTCCAGGAAGGCGGCGGCACCCTCCTCGGTGTCGCCGCTGGCGCGCGCCTGCGCGGCCCAGTAGGCACCGCGCTCCTCGGCCTCCTCCGGGGGCACGTCCCACGTCCCGTTGGCCAGCTCCTTCGCGGCGGTCTGCGTCAGCAGCGACCGGCTGGCCAGTACGGCCGAGAACTCCGCCACCCGCTTGCCCAGGTCGCCCTCGGGCAGCACCTCGTCGACCAGGCCCGTACGCAGCGCCCGCGCGCAGTCGATCAACTCGCCGGAGAACAGCAGGTACTTGGCGGTGGACAGCCCCACCAGCCGGACCAGCCGCCGGGTGGCGGACGCCGGATACGCCACCGCCAGCTTGGCCGGTGTGACCCCGAACAGCGCCCCCTCCTCCGCGAACCGCAGATCGCAGGCGGCCGCCAGCTGGGCGCCGCCGCCCACGCAGTAGCCGCGTATCGCCGCCAGCGTCGGCCCGGGGAAGGCCGCCAGCGCCTCCTCGGCCGCCACGGCCAGGCCCTGCGACTCGCCGGCGGCATCCCGCAGCGCCCCGATGTCCGCACCCGCGCAGAACGTCCCGCCCTCGCCGGTCAGCACCAGAGACCGCACGGAACCGTCCCCCGCCAGCCGCTCCAGCAGCGGCGGCAGGTCCCGCCACATCTGGACGGTCATCGCGTTGCGCTTGCCGGTGTTGCTGATGGTGACGGTCGCTGTGCCGTCGCTGACGTGTGTCTTCAGGCCCGGTTCCATGCCCGGATATTAGAGCGACCGCCGAGGGTGCGGCCGGATACGATCGGCGGTCTGATGTCAGCAACTCTCGTCGCCAAAGACCTCGCCGCCGGCCACGGCGAGCGCGTCCTGTTCTCCGGCCTCGATCTGGTCGTCGCCCCCGGCGATGTGATCGGCCTCGTCGGCGCCAACGGCGCGGGCAAGTCCACCCTGCTGCGCCTGCTGGCCGGCCTGGACACCCCCGAGGAGGGCGCGCTCTCCCTCAGCCCGCCCACCGCCACCGTCGGCCACCTCCCGCAGGAGCCCGACCGCCGCCCCGGGGAGACCGTGCGGGCCTTCCTCGCCCGCCGTACGGGCGTGGCGCAGGCCCAGCGCGCCCTGGACGACGCCACCCAGGCGCTGGTGGAGGAGCGGTCCGGAGCGGACGACGCCTACGCCACGGCGCTGGAGCGCTGGCTCGATCTGGGCGCCGCCGACCTCGACGAGCGCGCCGAGGAGACCGCCGCCCAGCTCGGCCTCTCGGTCGGCCTCGACCAGCCGATGACCACGCTCTCCGGAGGCCAGGCCGCCCGCGCCTCGCTCGCCTCGCTCCTGCTGTCGCGCTACGACGTCTTCCTGCTGGACGAACCGACCAACGACCTCGATCTGGACGGTCTGCAACGGCTGGAATCATTCGTCACGGGGCTGCGCTCCGGCACGGTCCTGGTCAGCCACGACCGCGAGTTCCTGGCCCGTACGGTCAACCGCGTCGTCGAGCTCGACCTCGCCCAGCAGCAGGTCAACACCTACGGCGGCGGCTATACCTCCTATCTGGAGGAGCGCGCCCGGGCCCGGCGCCATGCGCGGGAGCAGTACGAGGAGTACGCCGACACCAGGGCCGCCCTGGAGACCCGCGCGCACACCCAGCGCAACTGGATGGAGAAGGGCGTCAAGAACGCCCGCCGCAAGGCCCCGGACAACGACAAGATCGGCCGCAAGGGCCGGGTGGAGGCCACCGAGAAGCAGGCGTCCAAGGCCAGGCAGACCCAGCGCCTGATCGAGCGGCTGGAGGTCGTCGAGGAGCCGCGCAAGGAGTGGGAGCTGCGGATGGAGATCGCCGCCGCGCCCCGTGCCGGCGCGGTCGTGGCCACGCTCCGCGACGCCGGCGTCCGGCGCGGCGACTTCCACTTCGGCCCGGTGGACCTGCAGATCGACTGGGCGGACCGGGTCGCGATCACGGGCCCCAACGGCTCGGGCAAGTCCACCCTGCTCGCCGCCCTCCTCGGCCGGCTCCCGCTGGACGCCGGGCAGGTCTCGCTGGGCCCCGGGGTGGTGGTCGGCGAGGTCGACCAGGCGCGCGGAGCGCTCTTCGGCGCACCCGGCCTCGGCGACGAGCCGCTGATGGACGCCTTCCGGGCCGCGGTCCCCGATATGGCGCCCGCCGATGTGCGCACCCTGCTCGCGAAGTTCGGTCTGAAGGCGGCGCATGTGCTGCGCCCGGCGCGCACGCTGTCACCGGGCGAGCGGACCCGTGCGGCGCTGGCCCTCCTCCAGGGCCGCGGGGTCAACCTCCTCGTCCTGGACGAGCCGACCAACCATCTCGACCTGCCGGCCATCGAGCAGCTGGAGTCCGCGCTCGCCTCGTACGCCGGCACCCTGCTGCTGGTCACCCACGACCGCCGGATGCTGGAGGCGGTGCACACCACGCGGCGGATCGAGGTCGACGGCGGACGGATCGCCGAGCGGACCGTGTGAGGGATACGGGGGCGGGGCGGGCCTTGGACGCCCGTGGTGATTATCGATTTGGTCCTGGAGCCGGCGACCCGTAGTGTGGGGGCAACCGACGCGGGGTGGAGCAGCTCGGTAGCTCGCTGGGCTCATAACCCAGAGGTCGCAGGTTCAAATCCTGTCCCCGCTACTGAAGATGTACAGCAGGTCCGGTGCTCAGGCGCCGGGCCTGCTGTGCTGTATGAGGTCTGCGGCGCGGGCGGTCCTGATGGCGAGGATCGTACGGTCGCCCTTCCGCGGGAGTCCCCGGAGAAGGAACAAACGGAGCAGGACCGGTCGCCGGGTCGTTCGAATCACTCGGAATCGACCATAAGTCGTCGATAGGTGCTGACTTGTGTTCAGCGGGCCGGTCCGGACCAACGCATTCTCAACACTCTTCCTGTGAGGATGCCTTCCGGACCCCCTGCAGAACCCCCCGAAGAGCTGACCTCCCCGCTCGCGTACGAAGGTGTCTGGCGGTTCACCGCCCCGGCACTGGAGGCCTCCGTGCCGCAGGCGCGGCACGCGGTGCGGGATCTGCTCGACGAACAGCGTGTGCCCGTGGCCGCCGACATCATGGACGGCCTGCTGCTCATCGTCTCCGAACTGGTCACCAACGCCGTCCAGCACGCGGCCCTGCTCTCGCCCCAGATCGCCGTGCAGGTGACCATCGGCGCGAACTGGCTGCGGGTGGCGGTCGAGGACAACCACCCCTACCGCCCCAAGGCGCTGGAGGCGGAGGAGGGTGATGTCGGCGGCCGCGGGCTGTGGCTGGTCAAGACGCTCACCGCGGAGGTGGGCGGCAAATGCGACGTCGAGCACACGGTGAACGGCGGCAAGGCCATCTGGGCCGAGCTTCCGCTCACCCCGCTCGCTACCAGCCCGCCGACTGTCCGGTGAGCTCGCGCACCGCCGGGCGGGCGGCGTCCAGCACGGTCATGAACCACGAGGAGAACGGCACCGCGGCATGCCGCTCGGCCAGTTCCTGCGGCGTCACGAACGCGATCTCGCCGACCTCCTCGGGGTCCGGCGCCGGCTCGGCCCGCACCAGCCCCACGAACAGGTGGTTGTACTCCTGCTCGACGAGGCCGGACGCCGGATCGGGGTGGTTGTAACGCACCGTGCCGGCCTCGGCCAGCAGCGCGGGCGCCAGGCCCAGCTCCTCCGAGGTCCGGCGGGCCGCGGCCACGAACGGCGCCTCGCCCGGATACGGATGTCCGCAGCAGGTGTTGGACCACACACCGGGGGAGTGGTACTTGCCGAGCGCCCGGCGCTGCAGCAGCAGCCGACCCTTCTCGTCGAAGAGGAAGACCGAGAACGCCCGGTGCAGCTGCCCGGGGGGCTGGTGCGCCGCGAGCTTCTCCGCGGTGCCGATCGTCGTGCCGTCCTCGTCGACCAGCTCCAGCAAGATCGGTTCGGCGGTGCCGCCCGGTGTGCTCACCGCCGCGTCTGCGGTGGTCTGTCCGTTGGCAGGTGTGATCGGCATGCCCATCCTTGTCGTCGGTCTTCGACGTCAAGGATGCCCTAGCCGCGTCCGCAACACCGGCACAGCGGGTGCGCGGCGCAACACGGCCCGCGTGCCGTTCGACGAGTGCGCCCGTCGTGAGAGGGGACACACCCCGGAGTCGTTCGCAGTGTCCCTGACAAGGGCGAATGCGGATGGCCGGTGGCGGCGCGGGCGTCCGGCGATCATCCCCGGACCCGGCATGGCTCTCGCCACACCTGCCACGGCACAACCCGCCCGCCCCGTGACCAGCCCGCTCATAACCGGCACCGGATCGGGTGCCCGGGCAGCTGACCGGTTGTTCATGCGCCGCCCGATCCACCATGATGATCGCGGCAGGCGCAGCCGTCGGTCACTCGATCGTGCGGTGAATGCGCGGTGAACGGCCGCATCCGGCGATCCGATAACCTCTGCCGACGTGCCACCCGGCCCTCCAGGCGTCAGGTGTGCCACGCCCGCTGCCCGGGTAGTTCGTATCGAATGCGGATCGATTGCGAACCGTCCGTGCTGCCTTGTCAGCATCCAAGGAGTGAGTTCGTCTGTCGACCGCCATCCTCACCGGTCCGCCGGTTGCCGGGTCGCCGCTCGAAGCGGACCTGCGCACGCTGGGCTTCGACGTCCGCACCGCGGACGGTCCCGCGTCCGCCGCCGAGCTGATCGCCGCCGTGCCCGCACAGGAGCGGATCGCGGTCGTCGACCCCCGCTTCGTCGGACATCTGCACGCCCTTCGGCTGGCGCTGACCGACCCCCGCTTCGAGGCCGCGGCGGTGCCCGGCGCGCTCACCGCCCAGCCCGGGGCGCGCCCCGCGCTGGCCCGTGCCCTCGGCCGGATCCCGGTCGGCGCCGGCACCGCACACCTCACCGACGTGCTCACCGAGACGCTCACCGAGTCCCTGGACCGTGAGGACGTCGGGCTGCACCGCGTCGAGCTGGGCAGCCTGGTCGCCACCGTCGCCCTCACCCCCGCACAGCGCGAGGAGGCGCGGGAGGCGGTCGCCGCCGTCGACGACGAGGCCGTCCGGCTGCGCACCGCGGTGAAGTCCCGCGACGGGTTCTTCACGACCTTCGCCATCAGCCCCTACTCCCGCTACCTCGCCCGCTGGTGCGCGCGCCGCGGCCTCACCCCCAACCAGGTCACCACCGCGTCGCTGCTCACCGCGCTGATAGCGGCCGGCTGCGCGGCCACCGGAACCCGCGGCGGCTTCATCGCCGCCGGCGTCCTGCTGCTGTTCTCCTTCGTCCTGGACTGCACCGACGGGCAGCTCGCCCGCTACTCCCTGCAGTACTCGACGATGGGCGCCTGGCTGGACGCCACCTTCGACCGGGCCAAGGAGTACGCGTACTACGCGGGCCTCGCGCTGGGCGCCGCCCGCGGCGGCGACGACGTATGGGCGCTGGCGCTCGGCGCGATGGTGCTGCAGACCTGCCGCCACGTCGTGGACTTCTCCTTCAACGAGGCGAACCACGACGCCACCGCCAACACCAGCCCCACCGCCGCGCTCTCCGACAAGCTCGACAGCGTCGGCTGGACGGTGTGGGTGCGCCGGATGATCGTGCTGCCGATCGGCGAGCGCTGGGCCATGATCGCGGTGCTCACCGCGCTCACCACCCCCCGCATCGTCTTCTACGCCCTGCTCGTCGGCTGTGCGCTGGCCGCCTGCTACACCACGGCGGGCCGGGTGCTGCGCTCCCTGACGCGGCGGGCCCGGCGCACCGACCGCGCCGCCCGGGCGCTGGCCGACCTCGCCGACTCCGGGCCGATCGCCGAGCTGGTCGCCGGCGGCGCGCGGGGCCGCGGACGGACCGGTTCGTACCTGGCCCCCGTTATGGCGTTTCTCTCGGCCGCGGTCCTCCTGGTCTGGGTGATCTTCGAGGACGACCCCGCGTCCTGGCTCACCGTCGGCGTCGCCGCCTGCTCCGCGCTGCTGGCCGGCGCGGCCGTGGCCCGCCCGCTCAAGGGCGCCCTCGACTGGCTCGTACCGCCCCTCTTCCGGGCCGGCGAATACACCGCGATCCTGGTCCTGGCCGCCCGCTCGGACGACGCCGGAGCGCTGCCCGCGGCGTTCGGGCTGGTCGCGGCGGTCGCCTACCATCACTACGACACGGTCTACCGCATCCGCGGTGGCACCGGTGCCCCGCCTCGGTGGCTGGTCCGGGCGACCGGCGGTTCCGAGGGACGGATCCTCGTGATCACCGTCCTCGCCGCCGCGCTGTCCCCCTCAGGTTTCACAATCGCCCTCACGGCGCTCGCCGTGGTCCTGGCGCTGCTGGTGCTCACCGAGAGCATCCGCTTCTGGGTCTCTTCCGGAGCACCCGCCGTACACGATGAAGGAGAACCCGCATGATCGGCCTCGTGCTGGCTGCCGGCGCCGGACGGCGTCTGCGCCCCTACACCGACACCCTGCCCAAGGCTCTGGTGCCGGTCGACGGCGACACCACCATCCTGGACCTGACCCTCGGCAACTTCGCCGAGATCGGCCTGACCGAGGTCGCGATCATCGTCGGCTACCGCAAGGAGGCCGTGTACGCGCGCAAGGAGGCCCTGGAGCAGAAGTACGGCCTCAAGCTCACCCTGATCGACAACGACAAGGCCGAGGAGTGGAACAACGCCTACTCCCTGTGGTGCGGCCGTGACTCGATCAAGCACACCGTGATCCTCGCCAACGGCGACACCGTGCACCCGGTCTCCGTCGAGAAGACGCTGCTCGCCGCCCGCGGCAACGGCCAGAAGATCATCCTCGCGCTGGACACCGTCAAGCAGCTCGCGGACGAGGAGATGAAGGTCGTCGTGGACCCCGACAAGGGCGTCCAGAAGATCACCAAGCTGATGGACCCGGCCGAGGCGACCGGCGAGTACATCGGTGTCACCCTCATCGAGGGCGAGGCCGCCGAGGAGCTGGCCGACGCCCTGAAGACCACCTTCGAGCGGGACCCCGACCTCTACTACGAGGACGGCTACCAGGAGCTGGTCAACCGCGGCTTCAAGGTGGACGTGGCCCCGATCGGCGACGTCAAGTGGGTCGAGATCGACAACCACGACGACCTGGCGAAGGGCCGTGACATCGCATGCCAGTACTGACCCGCCTCATTCCGTCCCCGGTCGTCGTCGACATCAACGCCGGCGCCCTGGACGACCTGGCGGGCCTGCTGGCCGATCAGCGCATCTCGGCGTCCGGCAAGCTGGCCATCGCCATCAGCGGCGGCTCGGGGGCGCGGCTGCGTGAGCGGCTGTCGCCCGCCCTGCCCGGCGCCGAGTGGTACGAGGTCGGCGGCGGCACCCTGGACGACGCGATCAAGCTCGCCGACGCCATGAAGAAGGGCCACTACGACGCCGTCGTGGGCCTGGGCGGCGGCAAGATCATCGACTGCGCCAAGTTCGCCGCGGCGCGGATCGGCCTGCCGCTGGTCGCCGTCGCGACGAACCTGTCGCACGACGGCCTGTGCTCGCCGGTCGCCACCCTCGACAACGACGCCGGCCGTGGCTCCTACGGTGTGCCGAACCCGATCGCCGTGGTGATCGACCTCGACATCATCCGCGAGGCCCCGGTCCGGTTCGTCCGCTCGGGCATCGGCGACGCGATCTCCAACATCTCCGCGGTCGCGGACTGGGAGCTCTCGCACCGCGAGACCGGCGAGGCGATCGACGGACTGGCCGCCGCCATGGCGCGCCAGGCCGGTGAGGCGGTGCTGCGGCACCCCGGCGGCGTCGGCGACGACGGCTTCCTCCAGGTGCTGGCCGAGGGCCTGGTCCTCACCGGCATCTCGATGTCGGTGGCCGGCGACAGCCGCCCGGCGTCCGGAGCCTGCCACGAGATCAACCACGCGCTCGACATCCTCCACCCCAAGCGCGCCGCGAGCCATGGCGAGCAGTGCGGCCTGGGTGCCGCCTTCGCCACGCATCTGCGCGGGGACAAGGAGACCCGGGACATGATGGTCGAGGTGCTGCGGCGGCACGGCCTGCCGGTCACGCCCGGCGAGATCGGCTTCACCGACGAGGAGTTCGTCGCGGCCGTCGAGTACGCACCGAAGACCCGCCCCGGGCGCTACACCATCCTGGAGCACCTGGACCTGTCCACCGACCAGATCAGGGACGCTTACGCCGACTATGCAGAAGCCATCGGTAGCTGAGCTCCGCCCGGTCGTTCACCCCGCCGGGGTGAAGGACCGGCGGAGCGGCGAGCACTGGGCCGGCCGGCTCTACATGCGCGAGATCTCCTTGCGCATCGACCGGCACCTGGTGAACACCCGGGTCACGCCCAACCAGCTGACCTACCTGATGACCGTCTTCGGCGTCCTCGCCGCCCCGGCACTGCTGGTGCCGGGGATCGCGGGCGCCGTGCTCGGCGTGCTGATGGTCCAGCTCTACCTGCTGCTCGACTGCGTCGACGGCGAGGTCGCCCGCTGGAAGAAGCAGTTCTCGCTCGGCGGGGTGTACCTGGACCGGGTCGGCGCCTACCTGTGCGACGCCGCGGTCCTGGTCGGCTTCGGCCTGCGCGCCGCCGACCTGTGGGGCTCCGGGCGGATCGACTGGCTGTGGGCCTTCCTCGGCACGCTCGCCGCCCTCGGCGCCATCCTGATCAAGGCCGAGACCGACCTCGTCGGTGTGGCCCGTCACCAGGGCGGGCTGCCGCCGGTCAAGGAGTCGGCGTCCGAGCCGCGCTCCTCCGGGATGGCACTGGCCCGCAAGGCGGCCGCGGCGCTGAAGTTCCACCGGCTCGTCCTCGGGGTCGAGGCGTCGCTGCTGATCCTGGTCCTGGCGATCCTGGACACGGTCCGGGGCGACCTGTTCTTCTCGCGGCTGGGCGTCGCCGTGCTCGCCGGCATCGCGCTGCTCCAGACGCTGCTCCACCTCGTGTCCATCCTCGTCTCCAGCAGGCTCAAGTGACGGGGGCGTCGGACATGCGGGTCGGTGCGGTCATCCTGACCATGGGCAACCGCCCTGAGGAGCTGCGCGCGCTGCTGGACTCGGTCGCCAAGCAGGACGGCGGGGCGATCGAGGTCGCGGTGGTCGGCAACGGTTCGCCGCTGCCGGAGCTCCCCGAGGGCGTACGGACCGTCGAGCTGCCGGAGAACGTCGGCATCCCAGCCGGCCGCAATGTCGGCATCGAGGCATTCGGCCCCGGCGGCAGCGAGGTCGACATCCTGCTCTTCCTCGACGACGACGGGCTGCTGGCCAGGGAGGACACCGCCGCGCTGTGCCGGGAGGCGTTCGCAGCGGACCCCGGGCTGGGCATCATCAGCTTCCGGATCGCCGATCCGGACACCGGTGAGACCCAGCGCCGGCACGTACCGCGGCTGCGCGCCTCCGACCCGATGCGCTCCTCGCGGGTGACCACCTTCCTCGGTGGCGCCAACGCGGTCCGCACCCGGGTCTTCGAGGAGGTCGGCGGGCTGCCCGACGACTTCTTCTACGCCCATGAGGAGACCGACCTCGCCTGGCGGGCGCTGGACGCGGGCTGGATGATCGACTACCGGTCGGACATGGTCCTCTTCCACCCGACCACGGCACCGGCCCGGCACGCGGTCTACCACCGGATGGTGGCCCGCAACCGGGTCTGGCTGGCCCGGCGCAACCTCCCCGCCGCGCTGGTTCCGGTCTATCTCGGTGTCTGGATTCTGCTCACTCTCGCCCGCCGGCCGTCGCGACCGGCGCTGCGCGCGTGGCTGGGCGGCTTCAAGGAGGGCTGGGCCACCCCGTGCGGTCCCAGGCGTCCCATGAAGTGGGCTACCGTTTGGCGACTGACCCGACTGGGCCGCCCTCCCGTCATCTGACAAGCTCGTATCTGAGAGCATCAGCGCGAACCGGGGCGTGGCCCCGGCAGCGCACCTTGAGGACGAAAGTGTCAACTGTGAGCGAGACCACGCACGACAGTGCGGTCGCCATGAGTGCCCCGCCAGCTTCCGACGAAGGGCTGACCCCTGCCCAGCGGGCCCAGAAGTACGGGCTCGCCCAGAGCGGTGCCCGGCCCGGCCTCCCGGAGTACGTCCGGCAGCTGTGGGACCGGCGGCACTTCATCTCCGCCTTCGCCAGCGCCAAGCTGACGGCGCAGTACAGCCAGGCCAAGCTGGGGCAGGTCTGGCAGGTGGCCACGCCACTGCTGAACGCGCTCGTCTACTACTTGATCTTCGGTCTGCTGATCGGCACGAGGAAGGGCGTCCCCGACTTCGTGCCGTTCCTGGTGACCGGCGTCTTCATCTTCACCTTCACCCAGAGTTCGGTGATGGCCGGTACGCGGGCGATCTCGGGCAACCTCGGTCTGGTGCGGGCGCTGCACTTCCCGCGCGCCTGTCTGCCGATCTCGTTCTGCCTGATGCAGCTGCAGCAGCTGCTGTTCTCCATGGGTGTGCTGGTCCTGATCCTGCTGGGCTTCGGGCAGCTGCCGACCTGGTCGTGGCTGCTGGTCGTCCCGGCGCTGGCGCTGCAGTTCGTCTTCAACACCGGCCTGGCGATGGTCATGGCGCGGCTGGGCTCGAAGACCCCGGACCTGGCGCAGCTGATGCCGTTCATCATGCGGACGTGGATGTACGCGTCCGGCGTGATGTTCAGCATCGACCTGATCCTCAAGGGCAAGGACGTCCCGGCGTTCGTCGAGTTCCTGCTCAACGCCAACCCGGCGGCCGTCTACATCGACCTGATGCGCTTCGCGCTGATCGACAGCTTCACCCACGACAAGCTGCCGCACCATGTGTGGGCGTTCGCCGGCGGCTGGGCGCTGCTGATGGGCGTCGTCGGCTTTGTGTACTTCTGGAAGGCTGAGGAGCGGTACGGACGTGGCTGAGCAGAAGAACGGCGTCCAGCCGACCGAGGCCGCCGAGGCCCGTATTCCGACGGTGATCGCGGACGATCTGCACATCGTCTACCGGGTCTACGGCACGGGCGCGGGCAAGGGCAGTGCCACCGCGGCCCTCAACCGCATCGTCCGCCGCAAGCCCTCGACGGGCGTGCGCGAGGTGCACGCGGTCAAGGGCGTGTCCTTCACCGCCTACCGGGGCGAGTCGATCGGCCTGATCGGCTCCAACGGCTCGGGCAAGTCCACCCTGCTCAAGGCGGTCGCCGGGCTGCTGCCCGCGGAGCGCGGCCGGGTCTACACCCACGGCCAGCCCTCCCTGCTGGGCGTCAACGCGGCCCTGATGAACGACCTGACCGGCGAGAAGAACGTCATCCTCGGCGGCCTGGCGATGGGCATGTCCCGCGAGCAGATCCGCGAGCGCTACGACGGCATCGTCGACTTCTCCGG